>CAUZQN010000021.1:0-11516 GCA_963581605.1 uncultured Binatia bacterium (SeqCode) | reverse complement strand
CGCTGTTCCTTTTCTTTGCAACTCTGAGCCTGCCCATTGCTTTCCAGCAAATCGCGCTGGGCTGTCTGCTTGCCTCTTTAGGCTACACGCTGTGGCGCAGGCGGCGTCTGGTCTGGACTCCGCATACACCACTCAATTGGCCGTTGCTGTTCTTTTTCGGCGCACTCCTGTTATCGACGGTATTGAGCCCTGATCCCCTCCAGTCGCTTATAGGCTACCGAAAGCTGTGGTTGATAGGGGCAGGATTTGCCGTCTATATCTTGGTCCGAGATCGGCGCGAGGCCGAGCAACTCCTGTGCGTTGCTCTAGCTGTCGCTGTCCTGGTCGCCGCCTATAGCATAGTCCAACATTTCACTGGGATCGATCTCGCCAAACAACTCGTCGGCAAAGAGTCCAACCTCGATCCGTTCTGGTTTGGCCGTCAGGAAGGCTACCGGGTGAAAGGGTTACATCCGTCAGGGATTACCTATGCACATAATCTGCTCTTTCCCTTGTCTCTGGTGACGGCGTGGGGACTCGCCTCACATATGCCGAAACCCACCCGACTCCTCCTCTTTCTTGGCTGGATAGTGATGCTATTCGCCCTCTTTTTCTCTCTCACTCGCGGGGTGTGGGTCGCGTACGGACTCGTGCTTATTCTGTGTGGGATAGTGCGTGGCCGCCGGGCTTTGTTGGGGGCGATTGGCGGAGTCATTATATGCGGTCTGTTGCTTGTGAGTGCCGGGGAGGGGGTGCGTGAGCGCTTCCTCTCGACGTTTGATTCCCAAGCCAATATTGGCCGGAGCCAAATCTGGCTGGCCAATACCGACATGATCAAAGAGCGTCCGCTGACAGGCTGGGGATTTGGGAACTATAAACAGTTCCGAGCGCCTTTTTATGAGCGCTATCCGGACGCGGACACGCATGCCCACGCCCATAATAATTTTTTGCAGATGTGGGTCGATACGGGAGTGATAGGCCTGGCCGCATTTCTCTTCTTGTGTGGGGCTATCTTGATTGCCGGCTGGCGTGCATATGCCGGTCAACAGGCCGAGCCGCTCAAGAGTCTTGTCCTGGGCGGGTGGTTGGGCATGGTCGGCTTCCTGATCGGTGGGCTCACGCAGTATAATTTTGGTGATGCCGAGGTGGCCATTGTGTGGTGGGCAACGGTTGGGCTGATGCTGCGCCTGACAACTTTTGTCACGGAGGCCGAAAAAAGGGACTTGCCAGAGGAATACGCCCCCCGATAAGCTGAAACTGACGCATGCAAAGGCTGTGGGGCTATATTTATCAATACCGGTACCGGTATTTCCGAGGTATCGCATGTCTCGTTATTACTGCCACCCTGGCAATGTCCATCCCTTGGCTGCTCAAGCACGCCGTGGAAGGGATTGAACACGGGCGGCCGCTTAGCGAGATTGCGCGCACTATTCTCCTGATCATTGGGATTGCCGCCGTTCAGTGCGTTGTGCGAGCCTTTTCCCGCTTCCTCATTTTTAACGTTGGACGCGATATTGAGTATCAGCTCCGTAACGAGCTGTTCGCCCATCTGCAAACGCTCTCGCTGAGTTACTACCAACGCCAGCCGGTTGGCGATTTGATGTCGCGCCTGGTGAACGACATCACCGCCGTGCGCCTGCTGCTCGGCTTGGGCATTATCAATATTCTTAATACCCCCCTGTATTATGTGTATGCCATGTCGGTCATGCTAGCCATGGACCCGTGGCTGACGGTGCTGGCCCTGGCTCCGTATCCGTTCATGTTGATGCTGGTGAAAAAGATGAGTCGGCAACTCATGGAACGTACGCTCAACGTGCAAGCCGGTCTGGCCGACCTCTCCAGCCGAGTACAGGAAAGCGTCAGCGGCATACATGTGATTCGGGCCTATGTGCGTGAGGCATGGCAGAACGGCGAATTCGCCGCGCTGAATAGTCGTTTCAAAGCAGAAAACATCGCGCTTGCCCGCATCCGCAGCCTGTTTCCGCCGTTGATGAAAGGGGTCTCTGGTACGGGCCTCTTGGTCGTGCTGTGGTATGGAGGGACGAAGGTTATTGCCGGAGAGCTCAGCCTGGGCGACTTGGTTGCGTTTATGGGCTATCTGCACCTACTGGCCTGGCCGACCATGGCCATGGGTTGGCTCATTTCTATTTTTCAGCGCGGACGGGCGGCCATGCAGCGTCTCGACGCGATCTGGCAGACGCAGCCCGAAATTGTTGATGGCCAAGGAGACGGCATCGACCGGACCATTCGGGGCGAGATTGGTTTTCATCACGTAGATTTTTCCTACCCAGTGAACGGTACTGGCCAGTTTGATCAATCTAATCAATCTCGCCAGCGAACGGCTAAGCCCGTTCTGCGCGATATCAATTTCACCGTCCCGGCCGGCAAGACGGTTGCCATTGTCGGCCGGATGGGATCGGGCAAAACGACTTTGGTCAACCTATTGCCGCGCCTGTTTGATGTGACAAACGGTTCGATTACGATCGATGGACAAGACATTCGCGAGTTCTCTTTGGCGGCGCTGCGGAGTTGGATCGGGTTCGTGCCGCAAGATCCATTTTTGTTTTCTACCCGGATTCAAGACAATATCGCCTTTGCGCTGCCTGAAGTGGATGCCGACGGGGTGCGCTGGGCTGCGGGGTTAGCCAGCGTGGACCGCGAGATTGAGGATTTCGCCAAGGGCTATGAGACGGTTATTGGTGAACGCGGGATGACGTTGTCCGGCGGACAAAAACAACGGTTGACGCTGTCGCGCGCCTTGCTTGCCGATACGCCGATTGTCGTGCTGGACGATGCGCTGTCCAGCGTTGATACCAAAACCGAGCGCGACATCCTCGGCGCCCTGCACGCCCTGCGTAGCAGCACCAAGGCAAAAACGGTGCTGGTGATTTCGCACCGCGTGTCCGCCGTACGTGATGCCGATTTGATCGTCGTCTTGGATGACGGCCGCGTTGCTGAGATGGGCAGCCATGACTCCCTGGTGGCGCGCGGTGGTGTGTATACCGAATTGTTCCAGCAGCAGGCATTGGAAGAGGAGTTGGCTGAACTGTGATACACGGACACCAAGAAGAAGCGCTGACGAAAACGTATGACGTGGTGCTTTTGCGTCGGCTATGGCGCTATATTCGCCCGTATCGGGCCCATTTTATCCTGGCCTTGGTGTGTCTGCCGCTGACCTCGGCCTGTATACTGGCCCAACCGTATCTCTTGAAGTTGGGCATTGACGGCTATATCGGCGAGGGAGATGCCGAGGGTCTGACGCGCATCGGCTTGTTCTTTGCCGTAGCGCTACTCGGGGAATTTCTTTTTTTCTACATCCAGTTTCAGGCGACGATGCTGGTGGCTCAGCACAGCTTGGCCGATTTGCGTCGAGATCTGTTTGCCCATCTCCAGGAGCTGCCGTCGAGCTTTTTTGAACGCAATCCAGTGGGCCGCTTGGTGACCCGTCTGACAACCGACGTCGATGCGATTAATGAGGCATTTTCTGCAGGCACGCTGACCATCTTCATGGATATCCTCACCTTGAGCGGGATCGTGGTGATCATGCTGTCCATTGATTTCCACCTGGCGCTGGTGACGCTGGCGCTGTTGCCGCCGCTGCTGATTGCCCTGAATTTCTTTCGGGTTCGCACGCGGGTGACGTATCGCGCCATCCGGGAACGATTGGCGCGCATCAATGCTTTTTTACAAGAGACGCTGTCCGGGATTATGGTCGTTCAGCTTTTCGCCCAAGAGCCCAAGCTATTTGCTGAGTTTGAACAACGCAACGGCGACTACCGGGCTGCCAACCACCTGTCCAATATTTATGAAGCCAGCTTGTTTTCCATTGTTGAAGCGATCAGTGCAATCTCTATCGCGCTGATGTTGTGGTATGGCGCCGGTCAGGTCGGGCAAGGTCTGGTCGCACTCGGAACTCTGGTGGCCTTTATCGAGTATATGCAGAAGTTCTTTGTGCCTATTCGAGAATTCGCCACTAAATACACGACCATGCAATCCGCCATGACGGCGATTGAGCGCGTGTTCCAGCTGCTTGATACGCCGGTCACGATTACCTCGCCTGAACAGCCGCACCGGCCGCAGCAGGTTACAGGCAGGATCGTGTTTGAGCATGTGTGGTTTGCATACAAAGAGGAAGACTGGGTATTGCGGGATGTGTCGTTCTCGGTTGCGCCGGGTGAGAACATTGCCATTGTGGGTGCGACCGGGGCGGGCAAGACGACTATCAGCAAAGTGCTGAATCGATTTCACGATATTCAGCGCGGACGGATCTTGGTCGATGGCGTTGATATTCGCCAATGGCACGTGAAGGTCTTGCGCAGTCGCATAGGTGTCGTGTTGCAGGACGTGTTTCTGTTTGTAGGCGATGTCGCCACCAATATCAGCCTGGGGCGAACGGACCTGTCGCAGGCCGATCTGGCGCGGGCCGCGCGTCACGTGAACGCGGAGCGCTTTATCCAGCAACTGCCCGATGGCTACGGCGAGCGGCTCCACGAGCGCGGGTCGAATTTGTCAGCCGGCCAACGCCAGCTGCTGTCCTTCGCCCGGGCGTTAGCGTACGATCCAGCCATCCTGATTTTGGACGAAGCAACCTCAAGCGTTGACCCAGAGACGGAAGTGCTCATCCAGGATGCGCTGACGAAGCTGATGCGTGACCGCACCACGCTCGTGATAGCGCATCGGTTTTCCACCATTCAGAACGCCGACCGTATTCTGGTCATGCACAAGGGAAAACTGCGTGAGGTCGGCACCCATCAGGAATTGATTGAACAACGAGGAATTTACTGGCGCTTATACCAATTGCAGTACGTGCATCTACAGGACGCGGACATGCAGGATGCGCATAAAATCGGTGTGTCAGATATTCGGAGGCGTGAACCTGCGTTGGAGAAGGCTTAGAAATACGCCCAGTTACTATCAGCACGGGCTCCTGCACGGGTTCCTGCATGGGCTCCTGTTTATTCTGGTCTGTCTTCTGCCTGCCTGTTCTCCGGTATACGTTCTTCGGGCAGGGTATGAAGAGGCGAAAATCCTGTGGTATCGGAAACCCATTGCCGATATCCTGCGTCACTCCACCACGCTCGATGCACCAACGCGCGACAAACTCCAGACCGTTTTGCGGGTACGGCAGTTTGCCGAGCAGGAACTCGGCTTTCGGGTCGGTGGGAGCTATAGCAGCCTGTCTGAGCTGCCCTCTCCGCCGACGATCCATGTTGTCACTGCGGCACCGCGCACGCGCCTAGAGTCGTATACGTGGTGGTTCCCCATCGTCGGCAGTGTCGCCTACAAAGGCTATTTTGATGTTGAGGAGGCACAAGCCGAAGCGCGTCGGCTGGAGACCGAAGGCTATGACACCTATATTCGGACTGCGGCGGCCTTTAGTACCCTGGGCTGGTTTGCCGATCCGCTCTTGCCCCATCTGTTGCGGTACGACGCACAGACGTTGACGAATATTGTTCTGCACGAATTATTTCATAATACATTTTACCTGTCTGGTCAGACGGCCTTTAACGAATCCCTGGCCAATTTTGCCGGCCATCGCGGCGCCATTGCGTTTTTTGCCCAAGAGAATGGCGAAGGAGACGCTTTGACCCAAAAGGTTCGGGCGATCTGGGAACGGGAACTATCGGTTTCGCAATTTCTTGAGCAGGCACGGCAGCGGTTGACTGCGTTGTATGCGTCCCCGCTCACTGAAGAAGAAAAGCTGAAACAGCGCACATCTTTGTTCGTCCAACTGCAAGAGGAATTTCGGCAACTGCCTGGTGCTATCCCGCAAACTGCTGACTTTGCTTCAGTCCAACTCAATAACGCGGTGATCCTGCAATACCTCATGTATCTGCAAGATCTCGACATGTTTGAGCAGTTCTATGAAAGTAACAACAGAGACCTACGCAGCACCCTGGAGCGTATTAGTGCGATTGCTGAAGAGGCGGATGAGCCATTTGCGGCAGTGAGAACCCAGCTGCAAACCGCTGCCCGATTTTCTCGTCAACTTGAGACCGCTGCGTCTGTGGAAAAATAGGAGATTGGCGAAATCCTGAGTGATGACCTCAGTGAGGACCCCGACTTTGATCGGGTCTTAGGGGGTGTACGTCAGGAGTGACGTTTCCCCTATACGTCAAGCCAGCGGCCCGTTAGGGGGTCTGGCCCGGATATTTCCTTTGGATTGCTTTGGCTACCGTTCTGAGATCAGGATCGCCCAACCATTGGTCCTTTTCCTCGGTGTAGTTCCCCCACCCCGTTTCCGCTTGTTGTAGAAAGCGCACCATGTCTACGATGCCTAAATGTTGTCCAAGCACCTGAATACCCTGCTCTCGGATTTGTTCTAATGTCCTGGCATGTTCGCTCATGGCTCACGCTACCTCCTGTAACCAAATCAAGGGATTCTCGACTCGCACCTGTAACTGTCGGGCATGTCGGGAAGCCGCTCTGAGTAAGAGATCATCTGTGGTGAGGAGCACATCGACATGAGCACCTTCGGCGCAGGCGACATGCAGCGCGTCGTAGGTTTTGAGCCCGACGCTCCTGAGTTCTTCCCCTCGCTCAATCATAGCATCATCGAGTGGAACAAATTCTCCCGCTCTTTTCAATATCTCTTGGACGCGATTTTTGCGCTCTCGATTCGGGATAGCATCCACTTCGTAGTGCACGACAGCACTCATGTCCTGATCCGATTCATTGAAAAAAACCAGCGGACGATGATCCTGTGGCCGGTATCTTAACTGGCCGCTTTGGCGAACGTATGGGACGAGCGCATCTTAATTGGCGGTGACGTTCAGACACGCATGTCTCGACATTTATGTCTCTTTTTGGAGGAATGCGAGTGCAGCTTTTGCTACCTCGCTCGTCTGGACCATAAAGAAATGATCCGCCCCGGCGATGATCTCAAGCTGTTTAGGCTCACGCATTTTGGAAAAGAAATCAGTAAGGTCAGGGAGAGGAGCATACTCGTCTCGGTCGCCGCTGATCAGCAGGGTCGGCTTCGTCACGTCCAGGAGGAAAGATGGGTCCCGGAAGCCCATCGGAAACGCCACACCAATCAGCGTATGAACGCGGCCGTCGTTTGCTCCTGCCCGCAGGCCGACCATCGAACCAAAAGAGTAGCCGGTAACCACAACCTGAGAGACTGCCTGGCGGTCGAGTAACGCCGTCACTGCCGCCTTGACATCCTCAAGCTCGGCCTCGCCTTCGCCATGCTGGCCGCCACTTTGCCCAACGCCACGAAAATTAAACCGTAGCGTGGCAATGCCTGCTTTTTGAAAAGTATCTGCGAGAGCCGACACCACATTGTTCCGCATTTCTCCGCCGTACAGCGGGTGAGGATGGCATAGGATGGCGCCTATCTGGGGTGTGTCTTGTGGTGTCGAAAACAAGCCTTCCAGACTGATATCACCAACCGGAAAGGTTAGGTGTTCTTCCATACGTTCTTCCATGCGTTGCTCCTCGCGTTTCTCTCCGTGGCACACGGGTAGGGGAAAACAATACAGAACACAAGAGGCGGACTGGATGGCCGCGTTGTGTCGCCAAACTTTCCAGCTCAGAGGTTCTTTACGACGTATCGCACCTGGAGGCTATCCGAATAGCGGTTTCAAAGTGTCATCTCAACTCCACGCCTAGGGGAGAGATTCTTCGCTTCACTCAGAATGACAGAACCGGGCGCCTCTGGTTATTCGGATAGGCGCTTGACTGTGTTGATACAGGGCAGCTTTTTAGCAAGCACAACGCGTAGATCCGTAGCGTTAGATCTGGACTAATGCTAGATAAGCCATGCATAAAAGATGTGATTTTCTAGAGTCGCTTCAACGGAAATATGCCCTATGAACCAGGAGTCCCAGGTAGCAAAAGTCTCGGAAAAAGTCCCGGAAAAAGTCTGGGAAAAAAGATGGAGTGCTGACCTCCAATCCATCCGATCCCTCCGATCTATCCGAGCTGGTGTCACCGAGTTGATGTCGAGCAGCGTGCATTTTGTTTCGGTTGTCACCGAAAAAGTGCGCGACGACGCACTCAGCCTGCGGGCTATGGGGTTGACCTATGTCACCCTCTTGTCTCTGGCGCCACTCCTGGCGGTCATGTTTGCGGTGTTGACGGCATTCGGTATTCAGAACCAAATTGAGCCTGTACTGGCCCAATGGCTGGAACCGTTGGGCCAGCGCGGTGTAGAGATTACGCAGCAGGTGATTGGCTTTGTGGATAACCTGCGCGTAGGCGTTCTTGGTGCGGTGGGTATTGCGACCTTATTCTACACAGTGGTCTCTCTGATTAGTAAGATCGAAGACTCACTCAATTATATCTGGCAAGTCCGACACTCCCGTAGCTGGCCCAAGAAGTTTAGCGACTACCTAAGTGTGGTATTGGTTGGTCCGGTTTTAGTCTTTAGCTCGTTGACGGTGATTGCTTCAGCGCAGAGTAACACCGTTGTCCAATACCTCGTTACGAATGAGTTGCTTGGTCCGCTTGTGGTTGTGGCCGCGCGTCTGATGCCGTTTGCATTTTTATGCATTGCCTTTACCTTCCTGTACAAATTCGTCCCCAATACGAGAGTACCGTTTGGGTCGGCGCTTATCGGTGGGGCAGTGACGGCGATTCTGTGGCAACTGGCCGGTATGGGTTTTGCCGCCTTTGTGGCCAGCTCGACCCGCTATGCGGCGATTTACTCGAGCTTTGCCATCCTGGTCTTCTTTTTTATTTGGCTGTATGCAAGCTGGCTGATTATCCTGATCGGCGCACAGGTCGCCTATTTTCACCAATACCCCAGCCTGTATCGGGCCGGTCAAGAGCTTGATGCCAAGACGCCGCTTTCACGCGAGCGACTGCTGCTCACCGCCTTAGTTGCCATCACCCGCCGCTATCTCAGCGAGCAAACCCCGTGGTCGTTGCCGGACTTGGCGAAAGGCATAAAAGTGCAGCTTTCTGCCCTGGAGGAACTCGCAGATACACTGATGACAAAAGGCTTGCTCTTGCGGACTGTTGAGCCGGATGGAATTGTTCTAGGCCGGCCGCCCGAGAAAATTGCGCTGGTTGAAATTCTGGATACGCTCCGCAGTACGTCTGTAGGCAACACGACGCCGCCTCGGCAGGATGCCATCTCAGCACTGTTGCAACACCGCGATCAGGCTGTCTCTCAAGCGCTTGACGGAATGACGCTGCGGTCCTTAGCAGCCGAGGACTCAGCAGCAGCTGAGTTCTCAGTAGCTAAGTCTTCGTGACAATATTAAACGCTAGGCCCTGCTATCTCTCCACGACAAAGACAGAGATTCTTCGCTTTGCTCAGAATGACAGAAGCGGGTGCCCATGGTTATATGGTTGTTCGGATCGGATACTAAGGACGTGTCCACAGGGAGAGAGTGCGCACCCGTGCATGCAAAACACACGATCATCCAATAGGCAAAAACGTATCCTGCAGGTGGCCTGTATTCTCCTGTGGCTCGCAGGGCCGGCAGGGTCAGCGGGGCCAGCAGGATCAGTAGGGTCAGTAGGGTCGAATTGGACTGTCGGTTGGGGCAGCGGGCCGGCCCTTGCGTTGTCTATCGAACAGCTGAACCCGGAGCGGGAATGGCGTGTGTCTACCCTTGTGCTGTCCGGAAACCAAGCATTTGAGCAGAAGACGCTGCTCGCCGAGCTTCGGACCCACAGTCGCCCTTGGTATCTGCCCTGGAAGGAACGTCCCATCTTTGATCCGGTCACATTTGAGACCGACCTGAAAGGTTTGCAGCACTACTATAAAACGCAGGGATATTACCAAACCGCCATAACCTACGAGCTGCAACCGGATGACCGCCCAGCACTTGTTGCTATTGCCATCCGGATCGTAGAGAACGGGCCGGTAACCGTCTCGACCGTGACCGTCAAACTCGCGAGTGCAGCTGCGCAGCAAAGCGGTCCCCCAGCGTCTGATGTATCTGCTGATTTACGTGCTGATTTACCTGCTGCCTTGCCCCTCAAGTCCGGTGCGATTTTTACTGAAGCCGCCTACACGCAGACCGAGCACGTACTGCGCCAGGTCTTTCTCCAACGCGGCCGTGCCTGGGTCGAGATTCAACGCAAAGCAGAAGTCAATCTCAACACCCAGCACGTCCGCGTCGCCTACACGATTCAGCCTGGGCCGCAGACAACGTTTGGCAAAACTAATGTGACGGGTACGCAGCGCGTTGACTCACAGCTCGTCCTCAGAGAATTGGCGTATCACTCCGGTGAGCAGTTTTCGCTAGACGATATTGAAGATACGCGAAAGCGTCTGCTCGGCTTGGACCTTTTCCGCTCGGTGAGTGTGGAACTCCAGCATGCACCGGAAAAGCCCCGCGAGATTCCTATCCGGGTGCGGGTCGAAGAAAAAGAGCCGCGCAGCATTCGACTCGGCGTGGGCTATAGCACGGAGGAAGAGTTTATCGGCCACGCGGCCTGGCTGCATCGGAATTGGCTGGGTGGAGGACGCCGGCTCTCCTTTACTCTGCGCCTGTCATCTATCCAACGCTCGCTGGGGGCGACGTTGGTGCAGCCCTATTTTTTGGCCCATGCCAACAAGCTGCAAGTCGATGTATATCAAGGACAGGGAGATGAAGACACCTATTTGCTGAATTATTCCCGATTCCGACCGCGTTTAGAGCGACACTTTTCGCCCACGCTGTCCGGCTTTGCCGGCTACCGTCTGGAGTTTCTGAAATTCAATGAGGTCGCGAGCTCCACCATACAGACCCTGGGCGGTATTCGGCGCGAAGGCGTACTGTCCGGCCCGTCTCTCGGCCTTGTCTGGGATACGACAGAAGATCCGCTCAATCCAACCCAAGGGGGCATCGTATCGCTGTTTGCCAACCAAGCCGGAGAAATCTGGGGCGGGGAGTACGAGTTCTTCAGCCTGACTGCCGAGGCCAAACGCTATCAGCGTATCGGCTGGGGCGTTGTTCTGGCGAGTCGGCTGGAAATCGGCCTGAGTGATGCGTTTGGGTCGCGGAAAAATATGCCATTGTCTGAACGGTTCTATGCTGGAGGCGAAGGCAGCGTGCGTGGTTATGGGCGCCGTAAACTCGGCCCGCTGAACGGTGCTGACGATCCCTTAGGCGGGCTGAGTCTGGTTGAAGGATCGGTCGAACTGCGCCGGCCGCTGTGGCGTAATCTGTCCGGTGCAATTTTCCTCGATTTCGGTCAAGTCTCGCTTGATTCGTATGACCTTCCTTTTGACGATCTGCAATTTGCTCCTGGCTTTGGGATGAGCTACGCGACCCCCGTTGGCCCGCTTCGGCTCGATATCGGCTTTCCCATCAATCCAGCCGAAGACGATGGTCCGTGGCAGGTCCATTTCAGTATTGGGCAGTATTTTTAAGGCAAAGGAAAACGCGTGCGTTATCTATTGCAAGTTCTTGGGAAAACTCTTCTTATTGTCGGCGGTCTCTTTGTTCTGATCGTTATTGGGGCAGTGTTTTTTCTGCGAACCGCCCAATTTAGAGACCTGCTGCATGAGCAGCTGGTCTCTACACTCAATACCAGTCTTCCCGCAGAAGTTAGTCTGGGCAGCATCGAAGGTTCGATGTGGGCAGATTTTCAAC
>CAUZQN010000020.1:0-11697 GCA_963581605.1 uncultured Binatia bacterium (SeqCode) | reverse complement strand
GCGGGTATGTGATGCCGCAGCCCATGCACAAACCGCATCCGCCGATTGTGAACGCCGGTACGTCTGATGCTGCACGTGATCTTGTTGCCCGCTTGTGTGACTGGGCCTTTATTGCTCCCCCGTCTGCTGAAGCGACTCCCGAAATGTCACAAGACTTCAAGCAGCGTGCGCAGCGCTACGGAAGACGGGTCCAGTGTGCGGGCATGCCTTTTGTACTGTGGTGGGAAACCGAGCAAGAAGCCCAGGCTGAAGTGCAACGTATTATGGATAACACCGATATGGTCGCGGCCCAGAACTGGGCGAGCGGGCTGAGCATAGGCAGTGAGTCTATGACGGACTTTACGCTCAAGATGTTCGCGCTTGGAGCAGGCGCCTTACCGGTTATAGGTACGGCGGAACAGGTCGCAGAGCAATTGGCACGTTTGTATGAATTGGGTATGGATGGTCTGCTTATTGAATTTCTCCATTACCATGACGACACCGTTCGGTTTGGTAACGAGATTGTGCCTTTGCTACGGCAGCTGGGGGCGGTGAAGTAGGGGGATCAGCGGAGAGACCCAGTCGGGTGGCTGCGTGTTCTGTCCCCTCCATCCCGCCTCGATAGCTACACTATAGCCTGGAACGCGGTGGAATCCTGGTCTGTTCTATGCAGCTTTTCCGGCTGCTTGCTCAGGCGTTCCCAACGCGACTCCGGTCTCTGATGCCTTTTGCGTGCCGGCATCAAGCTGGAGACCGAACCCGTCGGCCAGCCGCGTCAAATGGTTGAAGATGCCCACAATGTGAGCGACCTCAAGACACGCCTTGTCGTCAAAGCCGAGCACGCGCAGTGGCTTCCAGTCGTCCTCGGTCATGCGGGTAGGCGTCTCACTCAGTTTATCGGCCACAGCGCATAATGCCCGTTCACGCTCGGAGAGAGAGCCGACGTCGTTCCAGCGCCGTGTTTTAATCGCTTCGACCAGCTCCGGCTGCCCGTCTTCAACACGCAGAAACTCTGCGTGAGACTGGGTTCAATAGTGGCAGTCTTGGGCTGAGGCGGCGACTCCAGCAATCATCTCCCTTTCTTTGCGACTGAGATGGCCTGGCGCAAACATGATCTGCCTATACAGATTAAAGAATGCTGGAGCTATTTGGTCGTGCGCGGCGAGCAGCCGGCCCATGGCCGGGATGAAGCCAAATTGGTATGCGCCTGTTTGCCCAGGGGGCGTGTTTGCCCGCATCTCTTCTTCAGTCGGAATCCGCACCCATGCCTCGGGCACCGTTTGCGCAGTCATGTTGTTGCCTCCTTCTTTTCTCAGCGATGTCTCATACCGAGCTATGCCGCAATCTACCACTCGCCTGAGTGTCAGCCCACTCCCTTTGAGAAGAAGACGCGAAAAAAGGTATAGGCTTTGAAAGGAGAGAAAAGCGTATGATAAAGGAAAAGTGCTCACTGCATTATTCTGCTGGTAGAGAAAGGGACAGGTTATGAGGAAGGGTGATCAACAGCTGACTTTAGGGGATACGTTTCGTGGCTCCCTGGTTGATCGGGCAATCGCACGCGCTGACGGGACGGGGCTAGAAGAGGGCCTCTCACGGCGACAGTTCTTCAAACGGGTCGGGCAAAGTGGCGCCGTCGTTGCTTTCCTTTCCCCTTGTGGCGTGGGCATGGAGGCGGCGCTCAGGGGATTGTTTGGTCGCGGCCTGCTGCCGGCTGTCTGGGCAGACGCGGTTGTCTGGGCTGATGGGGACGCCTTGCTGGCGACCAAGCCCCACATGACCGTCCACAATGACCTACCCATCAATGGGGAATTTGCCGCTCACCTCCTTGATGATCACGTCACACCAGCTGCGCGGCATTTTGTGCGCAATAACGGTGCAGTCCCTGCTCGGGCTAAGAACAAGGATCCCCAAGGCTGGAAGCTCGTAGTTGATGGGGAAGTGGATACGCCGCTCGAACTGACCTTGGATGAACTCAAACAGTTGCCAGCGGTCAGACAACAGGTCGTGCTGGAATGTGGTGGGAACGGAAGGGCATTATTCGAGCCCAAAGTGCGAGGGAATCAGTGGGGCCATGGCGCGGTTGCCTGTAGTGAATGGACGGGCGTGCGGTTACGGAACGTGCTGGAAAAGGCTGGCCTCAAATCGAGCGCTGTCTATACGGCGCATTATGGCGAGGATCAACCGCTTGGGAAGGCCCAGCCTTTTTCGCGAGGACTGCCGATTGCCAAAGCCATGGATGAACATACTCTCATTGCCTATCAGATGAACGGAGACGACCTGCCGGCACTGAACGGCTACCCTGTCCGCCTCATAGTTCCTGGCTGGATAGGCAGCTGTTCCCAGAAATGGCTGAACCGCATCTGGGTACGGGACCAGGTGCACGACTCTCAGAAGATGAGTGGCTATTCCTACCGCGTGCCTGCATATCCAGTTGAGCCGGGAACCAAGCCTTCCAAGGCAGATATGGTGATTGCCACCGCCTGGCGGATCAAGTCTTTGATTAGCTCTCCTCAAGCAAATGCGCAGTTTCTTACTGAGAAGTCCATAAAAGTCCGTGGTCATGCCTGGGCAGGGGAGGAGACCGTCACCCAAGTCCAGGTCTCTACAGATTTCGGCATACATTGGAAAAAAGCGAAGCTCATGCAGCCTGCCAATCCGTATGCGTGGGCGCACTGGGAAACCGAGATGTCGTTTAGCGAGAAGGGCTATTACGAAGTCTGGGCTCGGGCCTTCGATGACAAAGGCAATGCCCAGCCGTTTCGTCAGCCTTGGAACCCAAAGGGCTATCTTGGGAATGTCGTCCATCGGGTGCCGGTAATGATTACGGCATGAATGCCTGTCGCTGGTTGTCTTGTCTTGTCCTGCTTATTGGTATGTTGTGTTCCTCTTGGCTCTTCATAGCGGCGAGCGAGAAAAAGCAGCACTCGCAGGAAGCAGACTCGGCCCTTGTCCAGAAACCGGAGATTGCCGACGAAAACCCTGGTCCCGACGTCCTGACTCACAAATATTGCGCCGCCTGCCACAGCTTTCGACTGGTCGAGGCGCAACGACTGAATCGGGCCACCTGGGAGTGGGTGATGGAGGATATGGTCGAGAAGTTTGGCGCAGGTTGGATTACGCTGGATGAGCAAAAGTTCATTATTGATTATCTTGTGGAACACTACGGACCGGAGTAATGAAGGATAGTGCACGAGTCAGAGGGAAGACTCGAAAAGGGGGGTCAGAATGGCAGGACAGTTAGACGGGAAAGTTGCCCTGATTACGGGCGCAAGTTCTGGCATTGGCCGGGCGTCAGCCCTGGCCTTTGCACGCGAAGGGGCCAAGGTCGTGGTGGCAGACGTTGCGGTTGAGGGTGGAGAGGAAACTGTGCAATTAGTCAAGAATGCTGGGGGTGAGGCCATCTTTGTAAAAACCGATGTTTCGCAGGCTGCTGAGGTCGAGGCAATGGTGAACACGACCATGACAACCTATGGCCGGCTGGATTACGCGCACAATAACGCTGGGATCGAAGGCATGGTTTTGACGCCTACGGCGGACTGGACCGAAGAGGCCTGGAACCAGATCATCAATATCAACCTCAAGGGTGTATGGTTGTGCATGAAGTACGAAATCCCCCACATGCTCAAGCAGGGTGAAGGGGCTATCGTGAATACGGCATCCATAGCCGGACTGGTTGGGAGCCGGTCTGCGGGCTATGGGGCCAGCAAACATGGGATTGTGGGGCTGACGAAAACTGCTGCGCTGGAATATGCCAAATCAGGCGTTCGAGTCAACGCGGTCTGTCCCGGAATTATCCGCACACCCATGGTTCAGAGAAGTTTAGACCGTATGCCCGAACTCGAAGAACGGTTTGTTGAGGTAGAGCCCATCGGACGCATAGGCAAACCCGAAGAAGTTGCTGAGGTTACGGTGTGGCTGTGTTCGGATGCAGCCTCGTTTGTCACCGGACATGCTATGACCGTAGACGGAGGATACGTAGCTCAGTAATCCTCTACGTATTTACCGAAATTGACGAATCAGCTCAGCTCCCTTTTCCAAAATGGGCCATTGGATCTCAGGGGTGGCTGGCTCAATCAGAAAAACAATGCGGCTGAAGCCCAGATCAATGAGTTCGTGTAGCCGTTTGAGTGCGTCGGGGGCTGCCTGCGCGTAAGCAGTTAAGACCCAAGTGATGACTGTCAAGTCGAATTCATCCATTGCCCGTCCAACTCGGTCTGCTTCTGTTCTGATAGCTTCGAGCCCACCTGAGAGTTCGTCCAGTCCTTCGACCAAACCATCTACCGGAAACCAGCCATCGCAGTATTCGGCTATGCGCTTGGGTGACCACTTGGAACTGGCTCCCATGAGTATGGGAGGTCCTCCGGCGCTAATCGGCTTCGGCCAGCACCACATCGGATCAAAATTCACAAACTGGCCGTGGAACTCAGCAACCTCCTTGGTCCAGATTTCCCGCATGGCCAAGATGCTCTCACGGGTGATTTTCCACCGATCTTTGAAGGCGACCCCGTGATCGGCCATTTCTTCTGCATTCCAGCCTGCGCCAATACCGAACAGAAAGCGTCCGTTGGCAACGCGGTCCAGGCAGGCGACTTCCTTGGCGAGAGTGATGGGATGATGTTCGGGTACCAAGCAGACTGAGGTGCCAACCTTGAGCTTTTGGGTCACTGCGGCGGCGGCAGTCAGGCCAATAAAGGGATCAAAAAATTCTCTGTAGTAACCTGGTAGATCCCCGCCGCCGGGAAACGGGCTCTGACGGCTGGTCGGAATATGGGTATGTTCTCCAAAGAAGAGAGATTCGAATCCGTTGTCTTCTAGCCAACGTGCGAAATCGACAGGTTGAATGGTGTAATGCGTGGGTATTGTTACAATCCCGAAATTCGGTGTGTCCACCATATCTGTATCCTCCCCGTTGTGTTGACATATACAGCCTAGCTGAAATGATAAAAAATGTATTGCGCGGAGGAAGAACAATCCGTAGCCACGAGCCTCTCCTACGATGACGGACGTGGGAGACGAACAGGAAAGGAATGACTATGCGACTTGGGATGTCGATGGTGCTCCAGAACCATAAGAATTACGATGATAGGGAAATGTATAAACAGGAGACTCGCTTAGCGATCCGAGCCGAGGAATTGGGTTTTGATATCATATGGCCGGTTGAGCATCATTTCTTTGATTACGCGATGTGTCCCGACAACATGCAATACCTGAGCTACCTTGCTGCGCGAACCGAACGGATCCAACTCGCAACTGGCGTAATTATTCTGCCCTGGAATGATCCTTTGCGGGTTGTTGAAAAGATGGTCCTGTTGGATCATCTATCGGACGGACGGGCAGTCCTTGGCCTGGGTCGTGGGCTCGCCCAGCGCGAGTACCGTGGCTTTGGCGTAGATATGGCCGAAGCGCGTGACCGATTCAACCAAGCGGCTGAGATTATTCTCACTGGTCTGGAAGAAGGCGTTGTTGAAGCGGACACCACCTATTATAAGCAGGCTCGCGTTGAGGTGCGTCCCCGTCCGCTTCAAAGTTTCAAAGGCCGTCGGTATATGGTCTGTATGTCTCCGGAGTCGTTCGAGGTAGCGGGTCGGTTGGGCTTAGGCGCAATGATGTTCTCCCAAGCCTCGTGGGATCAGGTTGCTGACAATATCTGGAACTACCGTGAGCTGTATCGGAAGCACAATAATGGGGAAGAAGCGCCGCCCGTGACGTGTGGCGATTTTGTTGCGTGTTATGAGGACAAGAAGAAAGCTGAGGAAGTCGCCCGTAAACATATCGTGGGCTACTACTGGGCCGTGATGGAACACTACGAGATGCTGGGCGATCATTTTGCGAAAGCTGGCAAGTCCTATCAACACTATGCACAGACAGCAGAGATGATGAAGCAGCTTGACTCGGACGTGGTTGTTGAGGGCTTTCTGAATGCCAACTTATGGGGTAGCCCAGACATGCTACTAAAGAAGCTCGAACAGCGCCGTGAGATTATTGGTGACTTTGAGGTTATCGGCTGTTTTAGTTATCAGAGTCAGCCGTATGATCAGGTTGAGCGTTGCATGCAGTTGTTCGCCAAAGAGGTCGGCCCAGAGCTTAAGAGTTGGACTCCTCAGACTAGCTCAGCGCCGGTCAATGTTAATGCTGTAACAACTAGTGTTGCTAGGTAATGCAAGAATCAATACTGCGATAAAGGAAGAGAAGGAGGCCATAAAATGGCGGGACAGCTGGATGGAAAAGTTACGTTGATCACCGGTGCGGGGTCAGGCATTGGACGGGCAACAGCGCTAGCGGTTGCTCGTGAGGGGGCCAAGGTGGCGGTTGCCGATATTGTGGTCGATGGTGGCGAAGAGACAGTGCGAATGGTCAAGGGCGTAGGCGGTGAAGCTATCTTCATTAAAGTCGATGTCTCGAAGGCGGCTGATGTCGAGGCTATGATCAACAAAGTTGTCGAGACCTATGGCCGGATCGACTGTGCGCATAACAACGCCGGTATCGAAGGCCAGCTGGCTCCAACTGACGAGTACTCTGAAGAGATGTTTAGCCGGGTGCTAGCCATCAACCTGACTGGCGTATGGCTGTGTATGAAATACGAGATACCGCACATGCTCAAGCAAGGCAGTGGTGCCATTGTGAATACGGCGTCAGGTGCTGGTTTGGTCGGTGTGGCTGGTATGTCGGCCTATGTGGCGAGTAAACATGGCGTCGTGGGGCTGACCAAAACGGCAGCGTTGGAGTATGCAAAATCCGGCATTCGCGTGAATGCCGTTTGCCCTGGGATTATCCAGACGCCGATGATTGAACGTATAGCCAACGAACAGCCTCAGCTAGGGGAAGCGTTTGTTGCGGCCGAACCTATCGGCCGAACAGGCAGGCCAGAGGAAATTGCAGAATCCGTGGTCTGGCTGTGTTCGGACGCGGCGTCTTTTGTGACCGGACATGCTATGTCGGTTGACGGCGGTTATGTTGCGCAATAGGAGGAAGTCATGAGTTCATTACTCCCCAGTCCGGAGGCCGCCCAAAAATTTATGCAGAATGCCGACAAAGGACCGGTGGTGATGCTGAATTTGCTCTAGTTCAAAGCCGATGGAGGCGAAGAAGCCTACGGCAAGTACGCCGACGGTGTGGGTAAAATCGTTGCATCCTACGGCGGCAAAGTGATTTATGTCGGGCGGGCGGCAGAGCTCATGGTCGGCTCAGAAGAATGGGACGCCGTCGTCCTGGTTCAGTATCCGATGCGCAAAGCCCTGATGGATATGTTTAATAGCCCCGAGTATCAGGCTATTCATCATTATCGTGACGAAGGTCTGGAGCGGACGGTGCTCTACGCGACTGATCCACTGGAAGCGCTGTCATTTGGAAAATAGCTCAGGGGGCGTACGGAGAGATGTAACAACACGGTGGCCTTAAAATAGGCCCCGTATACGACAAAGCGGGGGAACACGCATGGAAGCACCGCTGTGGTTACTGCTCGGCTGGGGTGGGATCGGCGCCATTGATTTCGTCTACAACCACATCTATCGCTACCGCCTCCACGCGCACGCCTCCAGTTTTCGTGAGCATGGTGTCCACACCCTGCTCGCACTGGTCCTCACCGTCACGGTGGTGATGTTGGTCTTTGTCGAAATGGGGACGCTGGGATTTACGATCTTTCTCGGCGTTCAGGCATGTGCGGTGATCTTTACACTATGGGATGTGTCGATTGAGCCCGCGTCGCGGGAGCCGCTGGGAGGACTGCCTCCGCACGAATATCTGGTGCATACGATCGTTTTTCTGCTGCATGGAGCCTTTGTGTGGGCGGTGATTGCTAACGCTGATAAATTGGTACATGGCACGGGGTTTGGGTTATGGCGCTGGCCTCAACTTCCCACGTTTTTGCTTTTTGATGCCGTGCTCTTTACGTTTATTGGTGCCGGTGTCCTGGTCTTACACGTTTACCTGCTGGCCGTGGGTTATCGGACGTTCAAAATGATGCGTGGGGTGCCTATTGAAGGAACCAGCCGTGTGTAAGGTTGGCAAGATTGGCCAAGATTGACAAAGTTGGCAAAGTTGGCTGGTTGTTTGGAGGAGCCATGCTGTTCCCCGGTGTCTTTTGTGTGGTTCTGTTCCTGTGGAGTGTTGCGGCGGTACATGCCGAGCCTGCGCGTACGTGGCACACTGTTGCCGAGCTTTCCGAGACAGAGCGTGCCGAGCTCGACCTGCGGACCGACACTCCCCGCGACCCTCAGGTGCCGTATCTGCCGGCTGAAAAATATCCGTTCGCTGCGCCGTATACTGCTGAGGAGATGGGCTACCGCGCCATGGAGTTCACCCATATCTCGTGTTGGTCACATGCCATGGCTGATGCCTTTGGGGCGCTGACCAGCAGCGGCTATCTCAACCAGGGGGTCATGGTTGGCCTGAATTTCTACCTGCCTGGAGATGAGGGGATGATGGGCCAAGTTCACACCGCTCCTGGTGAGGACTATTATCGCATGGCCTTCTACCAAGGCAAGCTCAACATGATCGAGGAGCGGCTGGCCAAGCAGGAGAACCCTGCCCGCGAGGACAGAGGCTATGCTGCCTTACTCGCCCTGTATTATGATCTCTCCTTGGATCTCATGAGTTATAGCCTGCACGACGCCCACTTGGTTAAAGAGTGGACGCCGAAGGACCGCGAAGTCCTGTTCGGTCCGGATTTTATGCGCCGCGGGTGGCTGAAGTACCCGCTCAAAACCCAGGCCCTGATCAACTCACCCGCCGAGTTTTACCTGCGCCCGCTTTTGTACCAAGATAAGTTCCCTCAGAAGCGGAAGATTGAACTCTCGCCAGAAGTCGCTCGACGCGTGCGTGCCCAAGAAGCCGCCGGTCATACTAGTGTTCGGCTCCCAAGTCCAGGCGAGTGCACCGTGAAGAAAGTATAGTAGCGATCGTCGAGACGTTTCACGGTCTGCACGGGCGCAGGCCGCTTCCTCTTTTGCCCGACTCCCATTACAATCCCTGCTACCTATGGACAAGATCGCTCTTCCGGTCGTAATCGCTGACGCAGAAGCCCTCATTTTCGACCTCTTCCACACCCTGACACGTGCCGACCCGGGGTGGGGGACATATAAGGTGCTGGGTGTTTCTAAAGAAACGTGGAACGAACATTTGCTTGAAAAGTCGCCTGACCGACTCACCGGGAAAGAAACTGATCCGCTGACTATTATCCAAAGCCTCGCCCACGCTATTGACCCGTCCATTCCACACCATATCATCCAGCACGCGACGGAGAATCGGATCCAGAAGTTTGCGCAGGCGCTGGTCGAGATACCAATGGAAACGGTTCGGTTTTTTGAGCAACTGAAGAGCACTGGTAAGAAAATCGGTTTGCTCAGCAATGCGGATGTCATGGAGTGTGCGGCGTGGTACCAATCTCCCATTGCTCCGTTTTTTGATAGCGTGCTCTTTTCCTGCCGTGTGGGCTACGCCAAGCCCGAGCGGCAGATTTATGAAATGAGTCTGCATGACTTACAAGTCCAGCCGCAAGACAGTGTCTTTATTGGCGACGGTGGGTCCGGAGAGCTGGAAGGCGCGCAAGCAGTCGGCATGACAACGGTTATGATGACCGGCATTATCAAAGATCTCTGGCCGGACAGGATAGAGCCAAGAAAACCGTATGCTGATTTTGTGATTGAAAATCTGTCTCAGCTAATAGAAGACCGGCCCTAGCTATGCCGCCCATCTTCCGAATCACTAGCGAACGAGACGCCGAGCAAATCCAGGCGATCTACGCTCCGATCGTGCGGGATACCATCATTTCGTTCGAGCTCGAACCCCCAAGCGTGGCAGAGATGCGACAGTTTATCCTCAGCAGCTTGGCAACGCATGCCTGGTTGGTGTGTGACAATGTCGGAGAGATCTTAGGCTATGTGTATGCAACCCAACATCGCAGCCGTGCTGCGTACCAGTGGGCGGCGGATGTGTCCGTCTATATCAAAGAACAGACCCGGCGTTCAGGATTGGGGCGGGCGCTGTATACGTCGCTGTTCGAACTGCTCAGGCTGCAAGGTTTCTATCAGGCCTATGCCGGCATTGCCTTGCCGAATCCTGCCAGCGTTGGTCTGCATGAAGCGCTGGGTTTTCAGTCTATCGGCGTGTATCGTTCAGTTGGGTTTAAGTTTGGGCTGTGGCGAGATGTGGGCTGGTGGTGCTTGCCGCTCCAAACTACAGATCAGGCTGCAGACGCGCCTCCCCCTAGGCGGCCAATTGATTTGAAAGATGTCAAACAAGACTCTGCGGAATGGCAAGCTGCTCTCAAGTTTGGCTTGTCACCGGTGCGGTTTTGAGTATAGACTACTCTCAGGTCGAAGGATTATGGCTGCTCCTCCACAATCGGAACATGCAGAACACGCAGAACATGCGGAGCTGAAACTGGCGCGGCTGAGCGATGCCTACCGCATCGCCCGCATGTCGCGCGACCTTGTTGAACACGGACTGCCCTGGTCCTGGCCCGCACGACGGGTGGCCATACATATTCGCGGTGGTGAGAGTAATGTGCTCACCGCTTGGGTGAAGGGCCGACTCGTTGGTTTTGCGATTATGCAGTTCTATGACGAGCGGGCGCATCTGAATTTACTGGCCGTCGATCCTACGGCGCGGCGGTTTGGGGTTGGTCGCCGTTTAGTCAAATGGCAAGAAGAGGTGGCCCTCAGCGGAGGGATGCACATCGTCAATTTAGAAGTCCGAGCCAACAATGCTGGTGCGAGAGCATTTTACCGTATGCTTGGATATCGAGAAAGCAAACGTATCCCCGACTATTACAGCGGTCGGGAGGCAGCGATCCGCATGACGCATGATTTGCGACGCGGTTAACACAGACTGTCCTGGACATCAGGCCATCGGCTCTGCTTGGCCCTGTTTGCTGAGACATGTGCAAGTCGGGCGTCCATACTGACGTTTCCTACTCAGCCAACAATTGCAGGAACTCGGCTTCGTTTAGAATCTGAACCCCCAGCTTCTCGGCCTTGTCACGCTTAGAGCCCGGATCGGCACCAGCGATAACATAACTCGTTTTCTTAGACACGCTTGCGGTGACTTTCCCGCCGAGCGCCTCAAGACGTTTCTTTGCCTCTGGGCGAGTCATAGCGTCCAGGCTGCCAGTCAGGAGGAATATTTGCCCGCTCAATTTGCCTTCGCGTCTTGCCTCAACCTTCGGAAACTGAACCCCGGCTTTGAGGAGTTTGGCGACAACCTCGCGATTCTGTTCTTGAGCAAAAAACGCGGCCACACCCCGGGCGACTTCCGGTCCGATATCGTGCACCTCCTGCAACGCTTCTTCACTCTCTTGCATGATGTGATCAAGATCGCCAAAGTGTTCGGCCAGCTGACGGGCGGTGGCTACACCCACATGCCGAATGCCGAGAGAAGAAATGAAGCGGGGCAGGGTGGTCGTTTTACTCTTCTCCAGCGCCTCAAGCAGATTTTGAGCCGACTTGTCAGCCATGCGCTCGAGCGAGGCCAGATGCTCTTTTGTTAAGAGGTAGAGATCGCCTGGATTACGCACTAGCTCACGCTCAACCAGCTGATCGATGATTTTTTCACCCAGGCCTTCAATATCCATCGAACCCCGGGCGGCAAAGAAATTGAGACTCTCTTTGAGCTGGGCCGGGCAAGCCAGGCCGGTACACCGGTAGGCGGCTAGACCCTCCTCACGTTCGACCGTCGCTTCACACACGGGGCAGAGCACCGGCATATGAAATATACGCTCTT
>CAUZQN010000019.1:0-12018 GCA_963581605.1 uncultured Binatia bacterium (SeqCode) | reverse complement strand
TCTCACCACCTTGAGATTGTGTTGCCTGGTGATGGCCTGCACCTCTTCTCTATCCTCATGCCAGATGCCGAAGCTCGCGGCTGGGCCACCCACGTTAGTGCGATTTGTCCCTCCAGAACCGAGTCCTGGGTTGAGGCGGATGCCGAGTTCCTGACCTGAAAAATTCTGTCCGAAATACCGCAGCTGGTCAAGCGAACACGCATTCAGCAGCATACCTGCTTCGTGTAAATCTTTGAAATTCTCAGGTAGCTCTTGGGCGGTCAGGGCGATTTTTTCGGCTGCAATGCCCGCTTTCATTGCCCGCTGTACTTCAAACCCTGAGCTGGCATCAAAGTGAAGTCCCAGGCGGTTGAACAGCCGGAGGATGTTCCCATTCGGCAGCGCCTTCATGGCATAACGCGGGGTCAAACCAAACGCGTTCGGGAAATTCAGCACGTTTTTTGCGCCCTGAGTGAGGCGTGCTTCGTCGTATACATAAGTCGGTGTCCCAAACTTCTGCGCGATTCTGCGGACTTCGTTGTGAGAAAGAAAACGCGTTGCCTCAATCGCTTGCGTCGACATGCTGCTCCTCTTTAGCGAAGGAATGATGGCTCCTGTACGGAGGCGGGAATAGTATGGGTTTTTCATCGCTGTCAAAAGAGGGGCTGGGTTGTATTCGGTAGTGGCCTGGTCAAAGGTTTGATAGTGTGACGACCATATAGGAAGATTAGAATGGCAAATGAAAACGAAGAGTAAAAAAGATTATGTAGAGAGCAGTGAGACTGTCCCATCATCTAAACGAACGGGACGCAGGACTGCTCGACAGAGTCAGTTTGGTCGTGGAGAAGGGCGTCTGCCTCAGAAAAGACCGCCTACGCATCCTGGCGAAATGCTGTTGGAAGAGTTTCTGAAACCATTAGGAATGAGTCAGTCGGCGTTTGCGATACGGCTCGGTGTGTCTTTTCCGCGTTTGAATGAAATCATCCTAAGGAAGAGAGCTGTGACATCAGATACCGCCTTGCGCTTGGCCCGTGTGTTAGGCATACCCGCGGACTTTTGGCTCGGACTTCAGTAGGACTGGGGTCTTTGGCATGCTATGCGGAGCGATAAGGCTGTCGAGATTGCCAAATTAGAGCCGCTGCAGTCCAGTGGGTAAGCTGCTTGAGTAGGTGTCTAGCCGCCCATGAGATTGAGAAAGCTTTGGACATAATAGCGCAGATAAAAAGGAGACATTCCAATGACTAGACTCCAACCCGTTCGCGTACATCTTATTGCTGGTGGATTTCCGGTTGGCTCTCCCGCTGGGCACGATATGGATTACGCTCGTCTCAGGATTCTCCAGCTGCTCCAAGAGAACACCAACGTGTCTACAACCGTAGCCAATGATTTTACAGATATTGAAAAATGGCTGCCCGGTAGTCAGCTGCTCATTACCTATGTCGCCGGTCCGTTTCCAAACGCAGAACAGAATCAATTCCTCAGACAATGGCTTGAAGACGGGGGACGCTGGCTTGGCTTGCACGGAACAAGTGGGGGGAAGGCGGCTCCCGTAGGGGATGATCGTCGTATCCGCAAAATGGTCAAGGCCGACCACCATAACACCTTGGGCGGCTTTTTCCTGAACCACCCACCGCTCCGGAAGTTCCAAGTCGATGTAACGAACCCGGGGCATGTCCTGACCAAAAACCTACCAGCTTCGTTTGAGGTGATGGACGAACTGTATTTGATTGAGCTTCAAGATCCTGTCGCATCGCAGGTCTTTCTGACCACCGAACTGGCCAAAGACCCTTCGCCTCCAGGGTTCGGCTTTGTGTATGACAAAGACACCGCACTCCAGCCGGACGGCAAAACTCGGGTGCTTGGCTATACGCGGGAACTCGGCAAGGGGAGTGTCACCTATATCGCACTCGGACACTGTCATTCTCCCACAAGCAATGTACAGCCGTTTGTGGATGCGAGTGTGGATGATTCCGGGACCACTCCTCAGCTCTTTCGCGGTGCATGGGAAACCTCTGCGTTTGAGCAGTTGCTGCGCAATGGAATCGAATGGGGCTGTGAGCAGAGGGCCGGATGAAAAAGGTCATGCTTATTACGGGTGGCGGTCGTGGTATCGGAGCGGCTACCGCCCTGCTGGCCGCAAAACAAGACTATGTCTGGGGGACGATGGCGGTCGCTGGATCGTTTGCAGGTTGACGGGACATTCGCTTCATCCCTGTGTATGCTGTTCGGTGTAAGAGGGTAAAAGGGTAAGAGGAGGAGGCTGTTGAGGAGCGGAATCGGAACACTCAACGAGGGGCCACTACATGCTGCACTCAAACAGCACTATGCGAGGCCGGGTGACCTGATCGAAGAGACCGTATGCGGTTATGTGGTCGACATCCTGCGTGCCAGACAGATCCTTGAAATTCACACAGGTGGCTTTTCGTCTCTCAAACGAAAAATTACGACCCTTCTCAAAGATCACTCGGTGAGATTGATCTGCCCAGTGGCGTGTGAACGCTGGATCGTGAAGCTGCCATCTGAACCGTCACAGAAGCCGAACCGTCGGAGGTCTCCAAAGCACAGCGGCTGTGAGGGCATATTCGAAAAATTAGTAAGTATTCCTGAACTGCTGGCACACCCTCGATTTGAACTCGAAGTTGTTTCAACAAGAGAAGAAGAAATTCGTCAGTTTGACGGTCGGCGCGGACGCCGGAAGCGGGGCTGGGTTGTTGTTGAGCGACGGCTGCTAGAGATTGTGGAAAGCCAGGTGATGCGGGAACCAGGAGACCTGCTCCGTCTCATTCCCCATACGCTTCCTCAACAGTTTCAAACAAGAGACCTGGTAGCAACGCAAGGGTGGTCTCGACGGCTCGCTCAGCAAGCCTCCTATTGTTTGCGAAAGTCGGGTGAGGCGTCGGTAGTCGGGAAGTCGGGCAATGCGATCGTGTATAGTTTTTATGCTCACTAGCACTGCTCTTAACCTGCTAGAGGCCTGGCTTGACTAGCGAGGTCACTCATGAAGCCAATAAAAATTTCTCTCGAACACGCACGCGGCATGGCCGTCCGAGCGCAACTGCTCGATGGGCGGGCACGACTGCCCAAAGGTAAAGAGGGCATAGCACGCACGATTGAAAAATTGGGTTATGTGCAAATTGATACCATTGCGGTGATTGAACGCGCGCACCACCACACGTTGCGAACACGCCGACCAGACTACAGCCCACACATGCTGCACGAACTCCAAGCAAAAGATCGGCGTGTGTTTGAATATTGGGGACATGCCGCGTCCTATTTGCCGATGGCAGACTATCGCTACTATCTGCCGCGTATGCGCAGCTTTCAAAATCCTAAAGACAAGTGGGTGCGCGAGCGTTTGCAGGCACATGGCCATTTGATGCCCGCCGTTCTTGAGCGCATTCGTCAGGAAGGGCCGTTGAGTTCTCAGGACTTCGCTCCACCACCGGGAGCAAAACGCAGCGGTTGGTGGGACTGGAAGCCCTCTAAGGTTGTGTTGGAACTCCTCTTCTGGCAGGGCGCTTTAATGATTGCCGAACGTCGAAATTTCCACAGAATGTATGACTTGGCAGAGCGCGTCTTACCCGAAGGCATAGACACGCGTACGCCGGACGAGGACGAACTGGGCCGAATTTTTGTACGCCGTGCGCTTTCCGCCTATGGCGTGGCAACGGAAAAAGATGTGTATGCGCATCTTCCCGCAACCAGTAAATCCGTACTCTCTCAAGCGCTCGCCGATCTTATCGATGCTGGTGAAATCGTAAGCGTAGATGTTGGAGAGGCCGGGCTGAATACGTACTACGCTTTAGCGGAAACAATTGACAAAACGGCCAGACTCAAGCAGACCGTGCCAGGTGTCTCTTTCTTATCTCCTTTTGACAATCTCATTATCCTGCGGGACAGAGTCAAAGAATTATTCGGATTTGACTACTCGCTTGAGTGCTACGTGCCCGCTGCCAAAAGAAAATATGGCTATTTTGTTTTGCCGATATTATGGGGTGACAGCCTAGTGGGGAGACTGGACCCCAAGGCAGATCGGAAAGGAAAAGTCCTCAGCATAAACAACTTGGTTTTCGAGACAGGATTCAGACAGTTTGACGAACTTCTCCCCCTTTTCGCGAACACTCTGTCTGAATTCGCCAGGACGAATCAGTGTGAGACGATCGAATGCAAGTTGGTTACACCAGCTAAAGTCAAACGGCCTTTGCAGTGTCTGGTCAAGCAAGCGCTGGCAGAGGCCGCGTCGGTACAGCTATGATGCGCTAGGTCAGTTAGATCAGCTAGACCAGCCAAGGGTGGAAAAGTCGTAATGCCAGCAGAATTCTCACTTGAAGGAAAGATCGCGCTGATTACCGGCGGTGGGCGTGGGCTAGGCTTGGAAATCGGCAAAGCGTTTGGGCGGTTCGGCGCACGCGTCCTGGTCAACGGCCGTAACCAGGAAACCTTGGAAAAAGCGGTTTCTGATATTACTGCAGCTGGCGGCGCTGCCCATCCGCTGGTTTGCGATATTGCAGACGAGGCGGCTGTCACTGCTGCATTCAACCAGATTCGCGACACATATGGCCGGCTTGATATTTTGGTCAACAACGTTGGGATGCGTAATCGCCGTAAGCTTTTTGAATTCGAGCTTGATGCAGTACGGCAGCTCGTCGATGTGAATCTCATTGCTCCCTTCAATGTCAGCCGAGAAGCGGCCCGGTTAATGATTGATGGCGGAGGAGGACGGATTATTAATGTGACGTCTATTGCCGGCCCGATTGCCAACGTCGGTGATGCTGCATACACCGCTGCAAAGGGCGGACTCGAAGCGCTCACGCGGGCGTTGGCTGCGGAGCTGGGTCCATCGGCGATCACGGTCAATGCGATAGCGCCTGGTTTCTTTGCAACAGAAACAAACCTACCGCTGGTTGCGGATCAAAAGATCGCCAATATGCTCAAGCGCCGGACTTCCCTTGGACGCTGGGGCGATCCGTCAGAAATCGCTGGGGCGGCAGTTTTCTTAGCCTCCCCGGCTGCGTCCTATGTGACCGGACAAGTGATCGCCGTTGACGGTGGGTATCTTGCGCACTTTTAGTGCGGCGCATTTTTAATGCAGCACATTCAATCCGGCTGGTTGATTTTTCCTTCACGTCCCTGGCATAAAGAAAAACACGGCGACTGGTCGGCGTGTTGGGAGGGCCTCGTATGAGACTTCAGATTGCTCCATTAAGTGATGCGCTTGGCGCACAGGTCTCGGGCATTGACTGGACACAGCCGGTAAACGAGGACACCGTTTCGGCAATCAACGCGGCATTCTTGAACTATCACTTGTTATGTCTGCGGACTGAACCCCTCACTCCCCAAGCATTTGCTCAAATGGCACGCTGCTTCGGCGAGCCGCAGTTCCAGCTGCTGCGTAAGTATCGCAACGACGAAGCCCCGGAAGTATCGATTCTGGAGAGTACGTATAAGAAGCCTGAAGACAAGAAGGCGGATTTACTCTTGGACCGGCGGTCGGGCTGGCACACGGACGATTCCTATTTTGCGGTTCCGGCCAAGGCCACTCTGCTGCAAGCATTGGAGATGCCGGGACGCGGCGGGGAAACCCGCTTCTGTAACCTGCGCGCCGCGTACGAGGATCTCTCCGAAGAAATGAAAACCCGCCTCGATGGACTCCGGGCCGTTCACAGCTATGACACGCTGCGTGCTCCGGCTCGGGCCATCAAGCGAACCAAGGAAGAAGAGGCGGAAACGCCGGATGTCATTCATCCGCTGATTCGCACCCACGACGACACTGGGAAAAAGGCGATCTACTTTAATGCCAATCGTACCGACCGGATTGTGGATATGGACCGTACCGAGAGCGATGCCTTACTCGATCAGATTTACGCCCATATGACGCACACGAAATACCAGTATCAGCATTCCTGGCAGATTGGTGACGTGCTGTTGTGGGACAATCGCAGCATGATCCATTCGGTCAATATGGATTTCCCACCTGGCCAACGCCGCCTTCATCAGCGCATTCTGCTCAAGGGCGCAGTGCCGGTTTAGGCCGGGCTAGAGGAAAACCCCTTCAGCCAAGGTGATGCCGCACTTTAGTTGACTGTAACGCTGGGGATACTGGATGGAAAAGCACCAGACCAGACGGCCGGATACGGGAGAAGATCCACGCTCGGCATTCCCTCGCATCTATGAAATTGCCCGACAGATTCCGCATGGCAGTGTGCCAACGTATGGCCAAATTGCGGAAGTCATGGGACCGCCGGTGACCGCACGGGAAGTGGGTGACGCCATGGCGGCCTTGCGCGCTGGACAGCCTGATCCCCCTATTCCTTGGCAGCGGGTTATTAATGCTCAGGGTCGAGTCAGTACCGGACAACGTCAGCAGCTTCTACTGGAGCAAGAGGGCGTAGTTTTTAATGTCAAAGGGGTGACCGACCTTGGGCGCTTTGGTTGGCAGGGACCTGATCCAGAGTGGGCGGAAGCGCATGGTTTCCATCTTTTCAAAGAAACGAGCGAAGAAAAGAAACAGCTTGATCTATTCTGATGGCTTCAAAGGGGCTGAAGCTTGAATTCTGAGTGAATGAGGAGAACGTATGAGTACATTCAATGTTGATTTACTCCGTGAGTCGACTAATGAAGGTCCCGTTACGATGATCAATCTGATCAAGTATCGTAAGCAAGCTCTTGACGGTACCGGCACCGGCCGGGAAGCATACGCTCGTTATACTAAGCCAGTTCAGAAGCTAGTCGAAGATCGAGGTGGGAAGGTGTTGTGGGCCGGGCCTGTAGCCGAGGCAGCTCTACATGAGGGCGGCGATGTGGATTGGGACTGGGCGATACTCGTCTACTACCCGAGTCGAGCAGCCTTTATTGATATGGTGGAAAGCAAAGAATTTTTAGAAGCAAACGAGCACCGTCGAAATGGGGTCGAGAAGCATGTCATTATGGCCTCTAAGACGCTGCTTTTAGAGGGTCTTCCGGAAAGTTGAGGGTGAGATTCTTTATAACGCTACAAACCAACGAATAAGGAGGACAGTATGAGTGACGAAATGCGCCGGGTCATAGATGAAGCCGCAATCCGTCGAGTGATTGATCGTTATTGCCATGCCGTGGACAGAGGGACTGCGGATGATGTGGCCGCGCTCTTTCACCCCAATGGAACTCTGCTTGCGACCTTTGAGGATGACGGGGTGTACAAGGGCCGTGAGGCAGTGCGCAAGTGGTATGCTGACTACCATAACAATTTCCGGGCGAAGCTGACTCACCTGCGACACAAGATCTCTAATATATTGATTGATCTGACTGGGGATGAAGCCCGAGTCGTATCCTATATGGACGCCGATCTCATTGCGATTGGCGAAACCGAACCGCGTCGGGCCATTGGTCGGTATGACGACCGTTTCGTGTGTGACGGCGGAGAGTGGTATTTCGCCGAGCGGGCGATCATTTTGTATCATGCCGATGAGCGGCTCAGCCAGCTGCTGAATTCCGGTTCGTAGGTGGGGTTAAGAACAACGCGCAACACGAGGCTATGTCCCAGACCCTGAGGGCGGTCAAAGCGGGGATATGGGGTCAAATCGTCGTTGACTAAACTCTTGAGAATACATTATAAATCGGAACGCATTTGTCGTTGACGGCGTGGGGCTTATCAAGCAGTATTGAGACGGGTTGCGCGCCAATATGTCGGAACGCAGCGAGATGTTCGTTACAGGAGGTATAACGTGAATATTAGCTTCTTATCTTTCTGGAATAACTATAAGGGCCAGATGACCGACGAGGAGTTCTACAAAAAAGAACTCGCCATCAACAAGCTGGCAGAGCCGCTCGGTTTTGACATCCTCTTTTCTGTGGAACACCATTTTAATAGCTATTCGATGGCGCCGGATAACCTGCAGTTCTTGAGTTATATGGCCGGGATTACCAAGCGCATCAAACTCGGCACCATGGGCGTCATCCTTCCCTGGCATGATCCGATTCGCGTTGCTGAAAAGGCGCTGCTCTTGGATCACCTGTCTGAGGGACGCGCGGTGTTCGGCATGGCCAGAGGACTTGCCCGGCGGGAATACCTCGGGTTCCGGCAGGACATGGAGGAGTCGCGCGAACGTTTTGACGAATCCGCCCGTTTAGTCTGTACCGCCATGGAGCAGGGCTATATGGAAGGAGACGGCAAGTACTACAAGCAGCCCAAGACGGCGATCCGGCCGGGACCGCTCAAGTCGTTTGACGGCCGACGCTATATGGTAGCCATGTCACCTGACACAGTTCCGGTATGTGCAGAAACAAAGTCGATCCAGGGCCTGTTCGCCTACAAGCCGTGGCCGGAGATGCTGCCGACCATTGAGCAGTATCGCACACTCTATATGGAGTATCACCACACGGTCGCACCTCCCATTATGATCGTGGATCTTGGCCTATGTCATGAAAGTGAGGACCGAGCCTACGAGTACGCGTATGACTACGTTGGCAAATACTTCGGCAGCTTTGCAGAACATTACGAAATCTTTGGCGAGCACCTCAACACCACGAAGAGCTATACCAACTACAGCGGGGCCGGGGAAGCCTTGAAGCAGGTCGGCATGGACGCGATGGTCAAGGCTTTTGTGGAGAGCAATATATGGGGCACGCCGAAGCAGATCCTGGAAAAGTACGAAGAGCGCCAGGCGATTGTCGGAGATTTCCAGCCGTGCATGACCTTTAGTTTTTCAGGCATGTCGTTTGAACAAGTGAAGAATAGTGTAACGCTGTATGCGGAAAAGGTCATGCCGGAACTCCGCCGTTGGTCGGCAGGTGATATAAAGAAGAAGGCCGCATAAGACTGCGAAGTTTTTCGCCGGTTGCAGCGCGCTCAGGGATTTTCCGCGACAATTTGCGAGGGGGACAGTATGAGTGACGCCAGTATTCCGGATAACCTACTGGAGTGGATTGCAGACCATCGGCGCCGCTATATAGAGAGTGATGGCGCCGATGGGCATATGTGGGACTCCGCGCCTGTTGGCGGGCCGGGTCTCATACCGACGTTGCTGTTGACGACTACGGGCCGCCGTTCGGGCAAGTCGATTGTCATGCCTTTGATCTATGGCGAGTCTGACGGAAGCTACGTTGTGGTTGCCTCTAAGGGTGGCGCGCCAAAACATCCTGGCTGGTATTTCAACCTGGCCGCTCAACCCGAGGTTGAGGTTCAGGTGGCAGCCCAGCGTTTTCAAGCCAAAGCGCGGACGGCAACTGGGGACGAGCGCGCAGCCCTGTGGAAAAAGATGCAGGCGATTTATCCTCCGTACGATGAGTATCAGGCGAAAACCGGCCGAGAGATTCCGGTCGTGGTATTGGAGCCGGTGAACGATTAGTTGGGGGATATTATTTCAGTGAAGGAGGGGGGCCGGATGCCCCCCTTTTTCTTTCTGACTGGGTTACGCTTCGGATCGCCCAGCATGTAGGGAAAGATGGGTTCGGGTGACCTGCTGAACGTAGAGGGGGACAAAATGACTGCTGAAATGCCGTTCACTAGCGCAGAGGTCAAGAAGCTGCGGGAACTGTTGGAAATCGAAGAAATACGGAAGGTGATGCTGCTCTATTCCCAACTTCTGGACAGCGGGGAAATCGACGCGTTAGCGGCAATATTTACCCAGGATGCTTGCTGTGAGTTCGGCCCTTACGGGGAATGGCATGGCAGAGAAACGATAAGAGCGAACTACCAGCAGGTGTTTGATGACGAGATAAAAATGAAGTTCGGCTCGATGCACGCCACGGGGAACCATTGGGTCGAGCTGACCAGCCCGACCACCGCTGTAGGACGTTCATACCTCATCGATGCTCTCACTCACACCGATCCCACAGCCAACCCTATCGAGTGGTTCGGGCTGTACGATGAAACCTATGAAAAAGTCGACGGCTCATGGCTCATCAAGCGCATCAGCTTGCAGTTCCTCTGGCCGGAGCGGCATCTCACCGAAGGTTTTTCCGGGCCGTTCCCAGCTAAGCGTTGAGACCCACTGTCTATAGGAGGCAAGGCGACGTTGTTGGATTCGTGGAATAACTCTGCTGCGATTGGTGGGGAGGCTATTACAAAGTGGAAGATGTAATGATGCCCAATGCTAGCGTCTTTTCACAGTTGATGGCCGTGATCGTAGATCGCAAGGCGAATCCGCCCGCGCGCTCCTACACGACGAGCCTGTTTCAAGGCGGCGTTGCCAAGATCGGCGCCAAGATCATCGAGGAAGCCAAGGAGGTCGTCGAAGCCGGTGCTGAGCCGGCGGATACACGGCAACAACACGTGGTGCATGAAGCGGCCGATCTGATCTATCACTTGTTTGTCTTGCTGGGACATTGTGACATTCCCCTGGAGCAGCTCGAAGCGGAACTGCGAGGGCGGTTTGGGGTCTCGGGCTTGGACGAGAAGGCGGCGCGCGGCCGCCAGGGGGAGTCTGATGAGTAACCTGCGGATGGGATTGCCGACTAAGGGGCGGTTGGCCGAGGATGCCGCTGCGTTGTTGACACAAGCGGGGCTGAGCTTTCGTCGCCAGGAACGCAGTCTGTTCGCCCGTGTTAGCGAATTGCCGGTCGATATCACCTTCTTGCGCACCGAAGACATCCCAGTGCTGTGTGCCGAAGGGGCGATCGATATGGGGATCACAGGCGGCGACTTGGTTGAAGAGGCCGGAGTCGATCTGACCACGCGGTTGGCGTTAGGCTTCGGCAAGTGTCGCCTGTCCGTGTGCGTGCCAGAAGACTCGGCGTTTCAAACGCCCGCTGATTTGGCCGGTTGCCGCGTGGCGACCAGTTTTACGCGTGTGACCGAACGGTTTTTTCAACGGTTTGAGGCGAACGTCCATTTGGTCCCGTTGTCCGGATCTGTCGAAATAATGATCTCACTGGGAGTGGCGGAAGGGATCGTCGATTTGGTGCAAACGGGCAGCACGCTGGCGGCGAATCGCTTGCGTATTCTCACCGACATTGGCCAGTACGAAACGGTGCTGGTACAGAACTGTGCGGCGCGCCAAGCCGAGGTTGCCGACCGCATCGTGCGCCGCTTGGAAGGCGTGGTCATCGCGCGCGGCTGGTCATTGCTGGAATACAACGTGCCCCGAGCCAAGTTGGCCGATGCCGAGAAGATTACGCCGGGCTTTAACTCACCGACGATCAATACGCTGGAAGACCAAGACTGGTGCGCGGTGCAGGTGATGGTCAAACGCAAGGAACTCATTGACGTGATGGACCGGCTGGAAGCGATCGGTGCGACAGCGATTCTGGAAACGCGGATCCACAACTGCCGGCTATAAATGCGAAGACCGGAATTTGGAAGAATCTTACCGTCGTCAGTGGGGGACCCAGCGTAGCAGCAGATGCTCACTCCGCTCGTTCTATTGACCGGCGGGCGCGAACCCCGCCAGTTTGCCATTCTTGCTTACTATACGTCTAAGACGTATAGTGCACCGATGTTCAGCTTCATCGAGACCAAACTGTTTTCCCGGCTGGTTAAAGAACATCTCTCAAAGGAGGAAATCGATGGCTAAGACCAGCCGCAACATTGGTTTGGAAATTCTTGAAGGGATTCGTGAGATCAAGCGCGGCGAGCACGGGCGTGTGATTACTGTCCCCTCTGTCACCTCCATTCGTGAGCAGACGGGTTTATCTCAGTCTCGTTTTGCCCAACTCCTGGGGGTGTCGGTGCGGACGCTGCAAGAATGGGAGCAGGGGCGCCGTGCCCCCTCTGGCGCTGCACGAACGTTGCTCATGATCGCAGCCAAGAATCCACATGCCCTGCTTGAAGTCGCATGAGTGGACTCTACTTGAGCGCTGTATGAGGCTAATATTGCGCTCCACCGCATCGCCACCACGTTGCGGTTTAGAACAAGCTGAACAGTCGTGTGTTGGCGGCTCGTGGTGAGCTTCGGCGTTGGGTAGCGCAATCTATAGAACTGGATTTCTAATGGGTTGGCTGCGCTACGTCGGATGTCCTCTCACCTGTGTTGTAGGATAGGGCAGCCCCCCTGAGCGGCTCCTGATCGGGGGTGCATTCGGTGCAGTGAAAAAATCGGATCATGACTTAGGACGAAAAAA
>CAUZQN010000018.1:0-12094 GCA_963581605.1 uncultured Binatia bacterium (SeqCode) | reverse complement strand
TTGGCCCGGGCTCGCAGCAAAGCAACACCGCCACCAGGCACAATGCCTTCTTCCACAGCGGATCTTGTGGCATGCAGCGCATCATCAACGCGGGCTTTGCGTTCTTTCATCTCCACTTCCGTGGCTGCCCCGATTTTAATCACAGCCACCCCACCGGCTAATTTAGCCAAACGCTCTTCGAGTTTTTCTCGATCATAATCCGAAGTCGTTTCTTCAATCTGGGAACGAATCTGATCAGCGCGGCCCTGCATATCCTTCTTTTTCCCCGCACCGTCGATAATGGTGGTGGTGTCTTTATCCATGATTATACGCTGACAGCCTCCCAGGTCGTTGAGCTCGATATTTTCGAGCTTCATACCCAGTTCTTCTGCCACAACCCTGCCACCAGTCAGAATGGCAATGTCTTCCAGCATGGCTTTACGGCGATCACCGAAGCCGGGTGCCTTGACCGCAGCGCAATTGAGGGTCCCCCGGATTTTATTCACCACTAATGCGGCCAAAGCTTCGCCTTCAAGGTCTTCGGCAATAATAAAAAGCGGGCGTCCACTCTGTGCTATTTTCTCAAGGAGGGGAATAAGGTCCGGCATATTCGAGATCTTTTTTTCGTGCAAGAGGATGTAGGGCTCATGGAGTTCGGCAATCATCTTCTCAGGATCTGTGACAAAATAGGGGGAGAGAAAACCGCGATCAAACTGCATGCCCTCAACAACGTCGAGAACCGTGTCCATCCCTTTCCCCTCTTCGATAGTAATGACACCTTCTTTTCCCACGCGCTCCATGGCTTCGGCGATGGTGTCACCGATGGTTGATTCCCCATTCGCCGCGACCGTCCCGACTTGGGCGATATCCGCCTGTCCCTGGACCTTTCGGCTCTGCTTTTGTACCCCCTCCACAATTTTCTCAACCGCCGCATCAATACCGCGTTTGAGCGACATGGGATCAAACCCGGCAACTTGCAAACGCAGCCCCTCAGTCAGAATAGCCCGCGACAAGACCGTTGCGGTCGTGGTCCCGTCACCCGCGACATCCGAGGTCTTGGTTGCAACCTCGCGGACCATCTTTGCTCCCATATTCTCAAATTTGTCGTCAAGTTCAATTTCTTTCACAACCGTCACACCGTCTTTTGTGACTACGGGGGCCCCATAACTTTTTTCTAAGAGGACATTACGACCCCGTGGTCCGAGTGTCACCTGAGCCACATCGGCTATGAGGTTGACGCCTCTCAGAATCCCCGTGCGGGCTTTATCATGTAAATAGATCAATTTACTCGCCATGCGAACGATCTCCTTTCACCTACCTCTTTTCAAGATGCAGAGGCAACTTAAGCATCTTTTATCAGTATGCAAGCGCTTTTTACCGTTCCCAGCAGGTTAGCGACGGGCGTGCGCCCACCTGGCCTGAGGGATATCGCCTGGACTCAATGCCGGGATAACGGCAAGCGTTTGTTTACCCCGTCGGACAACTATTTCTCCAAGAACCTGATGACGCAGGACGGGCGCTGACACCTGGGTAGGAATTTGCAGCACGACAGATACAGCCGCAATCTCACCTTTCCGAACAAGGGGCGCAGCCGTTGCTGCGGCAACCGGTTGGAAAGCAGACATACTACCATTCTCAACCCGAATCTCGACCCACAGAGGAGCTCCTCCCTCTATGAGCTGCAGCCGCGTAAAATTCGTGAATCCCCACTCAAGCAAATCCTTAGCGATACGAAAGCGTATAGTACTGGTTTTCCCGCCAAAGACAATGGCAATGAGGCGCAGAGAGCCACGTTGCGCAGTCGTCACAAGATTGAAACGGGCCTTCCTTGTAAATCCTGTCTTTAAACCGTCAACTCCGTTTGTTCGACCAACCAGCCGGTTTGTATTTGGTAGTCTCTGGCGACCATTGCGAAACGGCATAGATTGTTGCGAAGTCCACATCAGGACCTGAGGATGGCGTAAGAGTGCCCGGGCAAGGATGGCGATATCGTCAGCAGGGGCCATATCTGGAACTGGATTTCGTTTTGTCGGCATTCCGTTGACAGTGCGATACTGGGCACGCTTCATACCCAGCTCCTGGGCTCGGTCGTTCATACGCTGAACACATTTGCTCACCGAGCCACACACATGCTCCGCCACTGCAACAGCAGCGTCGTTTGCAGAGGTGACTAACACTGCTTGGAGGAGTTCCTCTAGAGGAAACACTTCTCCAGACCGCAGGCCGATCGTTCGGCCTCTCGTCCGACTGGCACGCTGACTGATTTTCACTGGAGTACGCAGCGCAATATTCCCCTCTTCAATTTCCTCAAAAACGACCAATCCTAGCATCATTTTGGTCAGAGAAGCCTGAGGCCATATTTTCTGGCTGTTTTTGGCAAACAACACTTGGCCGGTTTCCGCATCTTGTAAGAGAACCGCCGCAAAATTTTGAGAAGCCGGAAGCTGAGGAACCCGTCCGTGCTCCTCAAAAGCAAAGGCGGGCCTCATAAGGCCGCCCAGTAGGCTGCCCACGCTCAAGACAAAAGAGCACCACATCCACCACGTTGACCGCATCTACCCCTCCTCTTGCTCTACGTATCCTACTGTATATAGAGAATGGGCCGTCCCGACCCATCAGAAGTTCTAGTTTTACATGCTACCATACCACGTAAGGTCGTATCAACAAAAAACTTTTTTCTTGTTATAAGGGCTGGCTAAAAACGGATCGCCTAGCGCCTTTCTGCACTCACGATCTTGTGCAGAGACCGGATGTCCTTATGAATCTCAGTCAAAATTCGGCGTTGATCATCCTGGAGTGGTCGCACCTGAGGCACGCGAGCAGCTTCTTCTCTATCCCCATCTTTGAGGCGTTTTTTTGCCCCAGCAATGGTGAAGCCTTCTTCGTATAAGAGGTATTTTATCTCGAGCAAGGTTTCGACATCACGGCGCCGATACAGGCGGTGTTGTGCGGGGCTCTTACCTGGCTTGAGAACAGAAAACTCTGTTTCCCAATAACGCAACACATAGGGCTTCACACCGATGATCTTCGCGACTTCACCGATGCGAAAATAGAGCTTATTCGGAAACTCAACCTGATCCACTATACGCTCAGTTTAGCAAGAGTGGGTTAATGGCCTTCTTTAATACCGGACTCGGTTTGAATGAGAGCACACTACGGCCTGAGATGATAATTTCCTCGCCCGTTTGTGGATTTCGCCCTTTACGTGGACGCTTTTCATTGATAACGAAATTCCCAAATCCGGAGATTTTCACTTTCTCCCCTTTTTCGAGGCGGCCCTTGATTATTCCAAATATCGACTCCACGACATCGGTCGCTTCTTTTTTTGAGAATCCTACCTTCTCATAAATTCGTTCCACAATATCTGCTTTAGTCATAGGTCAGCCCCCTCTACAACTCTCCTCAATGAAGGTCAAATTCCCCGGTTTGATATTCACACACGAGCATCAATAGAAGAGAGGGGGGTTGAGCTTTTGCACTGCGCCACTGACTGTCTCGACCAAGCAATCTTCATCCCCAACACACACTCCGTCCCCCACAACAATCAAAAAACGTAATAACGAACCCTATATAGCTAACGCTGCGAACATAATAGAGCCAAGTCTTGAAGTCAAGTTTGCGCGCCAGACACTGGAGTCTTCAGCTCGACACGAGAGGGCTTTCCGCACAATACAGGCAACGCTAGGATAGGGACTTACTAATATGGAGGAAAAACCTTGCAGGACATCCATGCTCAGTTGAGCAAAGACCTTGCTGCCGCTACGACCGATCGAGGGCTTGAGGAAATTCGTATCCGTTATCTCGGCCGTAAAGGCAGGATCACACTACTCCGAAAAAATGCTGACTTCTCGGTCATGTCACCGGATGAAAAAAAGCATTTTGGACGGCAGTTCAACGAACTCAAGAACTTTGCTGAACAGCAGATTCGCGCTGCAATCACTCGACAGCAGAGTAGACCACGACCCAAGGCAGTTATCGATATGACCCTGCCCGGTCTCAATAACAGCATCGGCCATCTACACCCTATTTCTCTTGTCCAAATGGAATTGGAAGAGATCTTTCAGTCTATGGGTTTTATGATCCTGAGCGGCTACCACGTTGAGACGGACTATTATAACTTCGAGAGCCTCAATATTCCGAGTGACCATCCTGCCCGAGATATGCAGGATACCTACTGGCTCAAAAACGGCCTGCTGCTGCGCACCCATACTTCTGCCAATCAAGTCCGCGCGTTGGAGCACTATGGCGCGCCCATTCGAGCGATCTTTCCTGGCCGTTGCTTTCGTAACGAAGCCGTTGATCCGAGTCATGAAAATACCTTCTACCAACTCGAAGGCCTGATGATAGACAAGGAAATCTCCGTCGCACATCTGATCGCCGTCATGCGTACGTTATTGACTGCAGTCTTCCACCGAGAAGTCACTGTCCGATTACGCCCCGGATATTTTCCCTTTGTCGAGCCGGGGTTCGAATTAGACATTCAATGTCTGATCTGCGGTGGCAAGGGATGTTCCACCTGCAAAAAGTCCGGCTGGATAGAGTTGCTGCCGTGTGGTCTGGTGCATCCCAAGGTACTCGAATTCGGCAAGCTGGACCCAAATGAATTTAGTGGGTTTGCGTTTGGCCTGGGGCTCACACGGCTCGCCATGATGAAATACAACATCCCGGATATTCGGCTGCTGAACTCAGGCGATCTCCGTTTCTATGAACAGTTTCCAGCATCCGTCTGAGTAGGAGTGGTCGATGAAAATATCTCTCGAGTGGATTGCCCAGTATGTGGACATCTCCGACGTCTCGCCTGAGACGGTCGCCAACCGTCTCACCATGGCCACGGCTGAAGTCGAAGGTCTTGAAACACTAGTTCGCGCGCTGGACGGCGTCTTGATTGGCCGTATCATGTCTGTCGAGCCACTCGACGGGCCGCAGACCTTCGTACACGTCCAGTGTGGTGCTGCTCAGTTTACTACGGTCTGCGGTGCGGCCAATGTCCGAGTCGGTATGAAATCCGCTTTTGCCCCAGCCGGAGTCCACATTGCCGGGGGACACGTCATAGAAGAAAACCGGGTGGGCGAACGCCTCAGCCAGGGCATCTTGTGCTCTTCGGACGAATTAGGCATGGGTGGCGGACATTTCGGCATTATCGAGCTTCCTGAGTCTCTTGAAGACGGGGCTGCCCTTGCGAATTTGATCCCGCCCTCAGACACGCTGCTAGAAATCGATAACAAAAGCCTCACGCATCGCCCCGACCTCTGGGGACATTATGGTTTTGCTCGCGAGGTCGCTGCCATTTTTGAACGCCCCCTGCGGCCACTCGAACGAGCAGATTTATCTGGCTATGACGACTTACCCCCCTACCCGCTGACGATTGACGACCCGGAAAATTGTCCCTGCTACTCCTGTATAGAGATAGCAGGTCTGACTGCCGCTCCCTCCCCAGTGGCCATTCAGTACCGTTTGCATGCCCTGGGACAACGCACCTTTAATATTCTTGTTGATCTCACCAATTACGTCATGCTGGAATTCGGGCAGCCCATGCACGCATTCGATGCCGGCCGGCTGCGTGCCGTACGTGTGGCTCCGTTCGGTATCCCGGGCAGTTTTACAACCCTAGACGGCCAGGAACGAAAGATGATCCCGGAAGACCTCATGATCTGGAATGAGCAAGAACCAGTTGCCTTGGCCGGTATTATGGGTGGGCTCAAGAGCGAAGTGAGCGAAAACACGACCACCCTCCTCGTTGAGAGCGCAAATTTCAAAGATGCCCGCATTCGGCGCACGGCCACCCGCTTGGACATTCACACCGACGCGAGTCAACGTTTCGAGAAACAACAACCTCCTATCAATACCAAGGTTGCCACGGAACGTTTTCTGCACCTCTTGCAAGAAGCCGGCCTGCAACCCCAAGTGCGTTCTCGTTTCACTTATGCTGGAGAGCTCAAAGGAGACGTCCGAAGACTTGAAATTCCGACTAGCTTTTTTGACCGACGCATAGGCAATCCTATCGCGCCGGAGAAGATCATAACCATCCTCACCGCACTCGGTTTCGAAGCTGAGGTGAGCGCAGGCATCCTCAAAGTCGGGATTCCGCCGTTTCGGAGCGAGAAGGATATCTCACTGCCGGTTGACATTCTCGAGGAAGTCACCCGCATCAACGGCTACGACAATTTAGAGCCGAAGATGCCGGATTTCTTTGTGAAGACTGTCGCCTTTAATGACCGGCTCCGTGCGGAGCATAAGGCCCGACGCCTCTTAGCCCAAGCCTCTGGTTTCTCAGAGATCCATAATTATAGTTGGTTCGACGAAACCTGGCTCAAAACTATCGGCTACGAGCCCCAGGCAACGCTGGAAATGGCCAATTCCAGTGCAGAACACAATTTCCGCCTCCAGACCACGCTTCTCCCCAACATCCTCGCAGTAACCAAAAAGAACGCCGTCTTACGCGATCACTTTCGCATATTTGAACTGGGCCGAGTCTATCTGCCGCTGGGAGAACGAGAGCGGGAAGAACACAATTTCTTGTCAGGAGTCAGCTTTCAAAACGAGCGGCGGGCCGACTTGGAAGAGCACTTTCGTTCAGTAAAAGGTGCGCTTGAGGCCCTTTCCGCGCACTTAAATGCGGGCAGGTTGACGTTTGAGCCCGGCAGACACGACACGGCGCCATGGCAAACCCCAGGCTGTTTTATCGACATACGGCTGAATGATAGCGTCATCGGTGGCCTTGGATTCTTGTCTGACCCGCTGCTGGCCGAAATTGCACCCAAATCCCAAGTAGTTTGGTTCGAGCTGAATTTTGACGCACTCGAAGGACCCATATTCCCTGAAACGAGCTACGAAGCGACCTCCCGATATCCTGGCTCCTGGTTCGATTTCTCGATCGTCGCAAGCGCAGAATCAGGATTTGTCGAGTTGATTCACACACTCGACACATTCTCCCATCCCTTTCTGAAGAGAAGAGAGTTTATCACACTATATAAGGGGAAAGGGCTAACCGAAGGAACAGGCAGTTATACCTTCCGCTACTGGATCGAATCGAAAGACAGTACGCTCACGAGTGAACAAATCGAATCATTCCAGCAGGAATATATTACTTTTCTGAAGTCTCAGGGACTCAGTCTACGCTGAGTCCCTGATCCAATTACGCAGCCAGACGCTGCTTGGCTAGCTCTGTGACCGCAGCAAAAGCTGCAGGATCTTCCATAGCCAGTGCCGCGAGTATTTTGCGATCAATCTCGACATTCGCCTGGGACAGACCATGGATTAAGCGACTATAATTGAGGCCATTGAGTCGTGCACCTGCATTAATACGGACGTTCCACAAGCGCCGAAAATCGCGCTTTTTATTACGCCTATCCCGGTATGCATAGACCAGACCGCGCTCTACGGTTTCTCGGGCCTGGCGGTATTGGCGTCGGCGCCCTCCCGTAAACCCCTTGGCCAGTTTTAGAATGCGCTTTCTGCGCCGCCGTGCCTTAAAGCCGCGTTTTGCTCGTGGCATATATCTTTCTCCTCTCCGTCTCTACAGGTAAGGAATCAATTTTTTGATCGCCTTTGCATCAGCAGCTGCCACGAGCGCTGGTTGATCAAGATTCCGTTTCTGCTTCCGTGTTTTTACCGATAGTTGATGCCGGAGATATGCTCGCCGACGGCGCACTTTCCCCGTTCCCGTGATCTTAAAGCGTTTCGCCGCTCCACGGCGTGTCTTAATCTTTGGCATAGTTACCTCGGAACAACAAGAATTGACATATTTCGCCCTTCCATGCGGGGCTGTGGCGTCTCGAGAGATGCGACATCTTCTACTTTTTCATACACACGCTTGAGCAGCTCTTTCCCAATCTCCGGATGGGTAATTTCTCGTCCCCGGAAAAAGACCGAGACTTTGACCCGATGCTTTTTCTCGATAAACCGACGAATATGGTTAATCTTGAAGTCCACATCATGTTCGCTGGTACGTGAGCCGAGCTTGACTTCCTTCACCAACACCTGGGTCTGATGCTTCTTAGACTCCTGAACCTTCTTTTTCTGCAAGTAGCGGTACTTGCCATAATCCATGACTCGGCAGACAGGTGGAGAAGACTTCGCTGCAATTTCTACCAGGTCGAGCCCTTGCTCAATCGCTGCTCGAAATGCCTCGCCAAGCGGCTGAATACCGACCTGCTCCCCATCAGCGTCAATGACCCGCACCTCACGAGCGCGAATCTGCTGATTAATCCGAACTCCCGCTTCTCTAGCTATGGTGCACCTCCCGGGACACGCTCACGGTTCAAGCGTTCGATAAATGCCTCAATGGCGAGCGGAGCGATCTTCTCTCGTTTCCGCGCCCGTGGGGCAACCGTACCGGCTTGGACCTCTTTGTCCCCAATCACGACTGTATACGGGATCTTCTGCATTTCCGCTTCACGGATTTTATAACCGAGCTTTTCATTCCGCAGGTCGAGTTCACAGCGAATTCCGGCCTGTCGAAGCCGCTCCTCAATGGAGCGCGCGTATGTGTGTTGATTATCAGTCACAGTAACGATCTTCGCCTGAACGGGAGCCAGCCACAGCGGGAAGTCTCCACCACAGTGTTCGATGAGGACGCCCATAAAACGCTCTATAGACCCTAAGACAGCACGGTGGATCATGACCGGTCGTGCTTCGTCGCCTTGGGCCGTGACATAGGTCAGATCAAAACGCTCGGGAAGCATGAAGTCGAGCTGGATAGTGGCCAGCTGCCATTCCCGGCGGAGGGCATCAAGTACGATAAAGTCTATTTTCGGGCCGTAAAACGCGCCGTCAGCCGCGTTGACCTCAAAGGTGACATCATTCGCCTTGAGCGCAGCGGAAAGAGCGGCTTCAGCTCTTTCCCAGGTCTCATCGTCCCCCAAACGCTTTTCCGGACGTGTTGCGAGATAAAAACGGACCTCTTCGAAACCGAACGTTCGGTAGACCTCATTAATCATGCGTAAGACCGCACCCACTTCAGTCTCGATTTGCTCCGGAGTGCAAAAGATGTGGGCATCATCTTGAGAAAAGGAGCGCACCCGAGTGAGTCCGGATAAGACCCCAGAGCGTTCAAAGCGGTGCAACCGGCCAAAGTCGGCATAACGGAGCGGAAGGTCCCGATATGAGCGCTTCTTAGCCGCATAGATATACGTATGGCCGGGACAATTCATCGGCTTCACACCAAAGTCCCGCCCTTCGACCTCAGTAAAATAGATATGCTCTTTGTAGTTATCGTAGTGTCCTGAGCGGTGCCACACATCGACATCAAAAATCTGCGGGGTGATAACTTCTTGATAGCCGTAGCGCTGATACAGGCTGCGTATATACGCAACGAGCTCATTATAGATCAAGGTCCCCTTCGGGTGAAAAAATGGACTGCCCGGCGCAACGGGGTTGAAGCTGAAAAGATCGAGTTCTCTTCCTAAGCGCCGATGGTCACGCCGCTTGGCTTCTTCAAGCAGGGCAAGGTGCTGACGCAGCTCTTTCGGTGTGGCAAACGCGGTCCCATAGATGCGCTGCAACATCTCATTCTTTTCGTCTCCTCGCCAATAGGCACCGGCCACACTCGTCAGCTTAAACGCTTGCAGCCGGCCGGTTGAGGGGACATGTGGACCACGACACAAATCCACAAACTCGCCTTGGCGGTAGAGCGAAAGAACCTCGTCGCCTGGAATGCTCTCAATAATCTCGGCTTTATAATGCTCCCCCATCTCTCGGAAAAGATGGACGGCATCATCGCGCGAGACTTCTTCTCGCTTGACCGGGAAGTTTTCTTTCACAATAGAACGCATCTCGGCTTCGATACGTTCTAAATCTTCGGGTGTAAACGAACCGGCATGTTTAAAATCGTAATAGAAACCGCTCTTAATAACAGGCCCAATGGTGATCTGTACAGCCGGAAAGAGGCGTTTCACGGCTTGTGCCATTAGATGGGCGGTCGAATGGCGTAGGACTTCGAGTCCTTCAGGCGAGGAGGGGAGAATAGGCTCGGCATCCTCAGTGATCAGGGGAGATGATAAGTCCACGACTTTTCCATTCACCCGGGCGGCAATGGCCTGGGGCGCACGACGGCTCAGGTCTTGCAATTTCGGATTGCCGGCACTGTCACCGACCTGGTCGGCGACAGTGCCGGCGGAGGCTTGCCCGTGGGCTTCGGGTACAATATTTTGTGCGGCTTCACTCATACAAAAAAGAAAAGAGGCATCACTAACGGACGCCCCTATCCATCCTATTCAGCATAGGATGGATATATTTATCTTCCAGTCGTGGACACGTGTTGGCTCTGATTTTTCATGCGGTATAGGCACGGGCGGGATTGAACCGCCGACCCCTTCCGTGTCAAGGAAGTGCTCTCCCACTGAGCTACGCGCCTGCAAATTGCTCCGCTATCAAATATTCGTTTGGTGCGTACTAACTTTCCCATAGTCTGTCAAGAAAAGACTCAGTCCGCGTTTTCCGGTGTCACTTGAACGGCCACTTTCGCCTGGACTCCTCCACTTAAACGCACTGGAACCTCATAGGTCCCGAGCTGTTTAATGGGCTCAACAAGGATAATTCTCCGACGATCTATACTCACGCCTTGCTCCTGGAGCGCTTTCTCAATATCGATATTCGTAACAGAACCAAACAGCTTTTCTCCCTCACCAGCACGAGCGGGAATAGTAATGGTGAGACTCGAAAGCCGCGCGGTTAAGACGTTTACCTGCTTTTGGACACGTTCCTTTTTCTCCGTAGCAAGACGCTTTTGATGATCCAGGACACGAATATTGCGTCGATTCGCCACAACGGCCAAACCACGGGGAAGCAGATAGTTCCGTGCATAGCCATTCTTCACCTTGACCACATCTCCGATCTGACCAAGATTCATCACCTCTTCTTGTAAAATGATCTCCATACTGGCCCCTACCTTACGCGAGCATCCGTAAAAATACAACTAAACACTGCACAGTACGCATAGCTCAGAGAGGACTCGATCACACCTGAGCGGCAGCGTAGGGCAGCAACGCGATCGCGCGCGCTTGTTTAATGGCAAGGGTGAGTTTCCTCTGGTGCCAAAAACACGTACCGGTGATACGGCTCGGGATAATCTTCCCTCGCTCGGTAATAAAATCTCCGAGTAGAGAAGTTTCTTTAAAGTCGATGGAATCCTTTTTATCCACACAAAAACGACAGACTTTCCGGCGCATGCGCCGACGAGGATATCTATCATCTCCCGCGCCTCGCCGGTTAAACTTGCCTCTGGGTGGTCCTGGCATAGTCACTCCCTTTACTGCTCAGCAGTGTTCATCTTTTTCTATTCGCTTTATTCGTCACTCGATAATCCGAATCAGGGAAGCTCGCACTTCGTAGGTATTGCGTCTCGCGCCTTCGGCCTTATTCCATCGACCAGGAGCCAACATTCCTTCCACAAGGACGGCTTTCCCATGAGTCAATAATGGACAGTATTCTTCTGCAAGTGTCCGAAAAGCCACAACGTCAATAAAAAGATCGTCTTCTTTCTCTGTACTCTTCGGCACCAATAAGGAGAACGTGCCCACCGCCACCCCGTTTGGAGTACGCCTCAATTCCGGACTCCGATGGACCCGACCAGCAAAGATAACTTTATTATATCCCTTCCTCACACAAAAGACTCACGTCTCACTGTCCTTCTGTATTTTCCTCTGAATCCCCTGAATCCTCAGAAGAAGGCCCGCTCACCTCTTCCTCTGGAGCGGCAGCTTGGGATGCATCACCTGTCCCTTCTTCTGGAGCAGCGGACTGTGGAGCATCACTCGCTCCTGACCCAGGAGCGACCGCTTTTAATTCAGCGGCTTCAGCCGGTTCTGCAGCGACTACTTCGGCTGGAGCCACTGGTTCTGCAGCCACCGCTTCGGCTGGTTCTGCAGTAGATTCTGAATCCGCTGCCTGAGCTTTTGACTCTTCAGGTTTATCAGGTGCAGATGACTGAGATCTCGGATCTTGCCCTTCCGACGGTGCAGCGCGCGCGACTGATAAGAACCGCATGGCGTCTTCGCTTAAGCGCAAGACCCGTTCCAAATCTCTGACGGCCTGGGGAGGAGAATCGTATTCGAAGCGCACATAATATCCGCGTTTTTGCTTCTGAATGTCATAGGCTAAGTTGCGCAGCCCCCAC
>CAUZQN010000017.1:0-12130 GCA_963581605.1 uncultured Binatia bacterium (SeqCode) | reverse complement strand
GCTGACCCAGGTGAGTGGTATTTTAGGCGAGCGGGAAATCAGTATTGCGTCTGTGATTCAGCGCGGACGAAGCGAGGGCGATAATACTGTTCCCCTCGTGATGCGGACCCATACCGCGCGCGAACATGATATTAAAGAAGCAATGACCTTAGTCGACCACCTGCCGGTGGTACAAGGGCAATCTGTTTTCGTGCGCATTGAGGAGAGCCTCGGTTAGCCGGAAATGCAATAATGGAAAAAGTCCCAGCGCCTCAGACCATGGCACCCAGCAAGACAGTACAATCAGCCGCCGTTCCCCTGACCACTCCCGCGTCTTCTCCGTTTCGCGCCTGGTTTAGATGTGCATCCGGATGTGCCGGGGAATACCCGCTGAACGAGATTCTCTACTATTGTCCGTCGTGCGGGGGGTTACTTGATGTTCAGCATGATCTCGACGCCCTTAGAGCACGCACTGCACAAGAATGGCGGCATTTGTTTGATGAGCGTTACCGGCGCACGCTGTATCCCTACGGCAGTGGTGTCTGGGGCAAGAAAGAAATCGTGTGTCCGGCCATTGCCGATGAGAATGTGGTCTCAACCTATGAGGGCGCGACCAATATGTATTGGGCAGAGCGGTTGGGCAAGCAGATCGGCATTGATGAGCTGTGGGTGAAACAGTGCGGCAATTCCCACACCGGATCGTTCAAAGACTTGGGCATGACGGTGCTGGTGTCTATGGTCAAGCAAATGATTGCAGATGGGGTGCATATTCCCGCTGTTGCGTGTGCCTCAACAGGTGACACGTCGGCAGCGCTTGCCGCCTACTGCGCTGCCGCTGGCATCCCGGCCATTGTCATCCTGCCGCGTAACCGTGTGTCGACCGCCCAGCTCATCCAACCCTTGGCAAACGGGGCGCTCACTCTCTCACTCGATACGGATTTTGATGGCTGTATGCGAGTCGTGCGTGAGCTGTGTACCAAGGAGAATATCTATCTCGCCAATTCTATGAACAGCCTGCGACTTGAGGGGCAAAAGACTATTTCGGTCGAAATCGTGCAGCAGTTTGACTGGACAGTGCCGGATGTGGTGATTGTGCCCGGCGGCAATTTGGGCAACGTGACTGCGGTAGGTCGCGGATTTTTACTCATGCTGGATCTCGGCTTAATTGACCGGCTGCCACGTCTGGTGTGTGCACAGGCAGAGCGGGCGAATCCCCTCTATCGTAGCTTTGCGAAAGATTTTAAGACCTATCGTCCAGTCAAAGCCAAAAAAACTTTGGCCTCGGCTATTCAGATCGGCGATCCGGTCAGCATTAATAAAGCCATTAGCGTGCTGAAGACCTTTGACAGTATTGTCGAACAGGCGACTGAAGAAGAGCTCGCCGACGCTGCGGCGTTGGCGGACTTAACCGGACTCTTTAACTGTCCTCACACTGGAGTGGCTTTGGCCGTCCTCATGAAGCTTGTGCGCGCAGGACAGATTCAATCGCATGAACGTGTGGTTGTGATTTCAACCGCGCACGGCCTCAAATTTATCGACTTTAAACGACGTTACCACGAGGGCCGGCTGCGCGGGATGGCGTCGCAGTATGCCAACCGACCGATTGAACTGCCGGCTGACTATGACAGCGCCCGCGACGCAATTTTTCGTGCGCTTGAGAAGCCTCGGCTTGAGAAGACTCCGGTCCCACCGGCCGAGCAGGAGTAACGCTTTAGAGTGGTAGGGCTTATGAAATACGTGATTCTCCAAGGCGACGGTATGGCCGATTGGCCGGTCGATGAACTCGGCGGAAAAACGCCACTCGAATACGCCCGCACGCCGAATATGGACTATATTGCATCCCACGGTGTGTTGGGCCTCACCCAAACCATTCCAGATGGCTATCCTCCTGGCAGCGATGTCGGCACCATGAGTTTACTCGGCTATGACCCCCGCCAGTACCACACTGGGCGCTCTCCGATTGAAGCTGCAAGCATGGGGGTTGAGCTGGGACCGGAGGACATTGCGTTTCGGTGCAATTTGGTGACGCTCGGACGTGAGGCAAGCGGGGCTGAGACGATGGTCGACTTTGCGGCGGACCATATCTCCAGCCCGGAAGCCGCGGAGCTCATTCAGGCCGTCAGTGCTGAGCTTGGCGGCGGTGAGTTCGAGTTTCACCCTGGTGTGAGTTACCGCCATCTGCTCGTATGGCATGGCGGGCAGGAGGCAATGGCGACCACGCCGCCGCACGATATCACCGGCCAGTCGCTGGACGGGCATTGGCCGCACGGCGGCGGCGGACAGCGGCTGTGTGACCTGATGCGGCGCTCTCAGGAGATCTTTGCTGAGCATTCGGTTAATACACGCCGGCAAGCCGCTGGTCATAAGCCCGTCTCCTCGATCTGGCTGTGGGGGCAAGGCCGCCGTCCGGCCATACCTACGATTGCCGAACGCTTTGGGCTCAGCGGTGTCGTGATCTCTGCAGTTGATTTGGTCCGTGGCCTTGGTGTGCTGGCAGGCTTAGAAGTCATTGAGGTGCCTGGAGCGACCGGATTTCTTGATACGAATTACTTGGGCAAGGCGGAATATGGCCTGGCTGCCTTACGCGAGAAAGACCTGCTGTTTCTGCATGTTGAGGCACCTGATGAGGCTGGGCATATGGGCGCCGCTGACAAAAAGGTCCAAGCGCTTGAGGATTTTGATGAGAAAGTAGTCGGGACGATTTTACGCGGGCTCAAAGAATTTCCTGAGTGGAAGATCTTGCTCATGCCGGACCATGCAACGCCGGTCGCGATTAAGACCCACTCGTCCGACCCCGTACCATTTGCCGTACTGTCGTCTGAAGCTGAGCCCCATGCAGATGCTGAATCCATAGGATATAACGAGCCGACTGCAAAAGCGACCAGCGTATTCGTGCCTGCGGCTTGGAAGCTGATGGAGCAAGTCATTCGCGGTGAGGCGCAATCGCTGGGGCAATTGGTGGCATGAACAGGGAGCAGGTATGGATCGAAATCTCGCTCTTGAATTCGTGCGCGTGACAGAAGCCGCCGCCTTAGCTGCAGCCGCCCATATGGGGCGAGGGGATGAAGCTGTTGCCGATGCGGCCGCTGTGAGTGCGATGTACCAACTGTTCCCTGATATTGAATTTAATGGTCGCCTTTTCATCGGAGAAGGCGATGAGGACTCCGTCCCTATGCTGTATGCCGACGAGGCGCTTGGGACAGGAAAAGGTCCTGAGATCGAGGTGATCGTTGACGCGCTTGAAAGCGCGACCTCATGCGCCCTCGGGGGCCCGAATGCAATTGCAGCGATTGCCATCGCTGAACAGGGTGGGTTTCTGCGCTGTCCACCCGATATCTATATGGAAAAAATCGCCGTCGGGGCGTGGGGTAAAGGCGTCATTGATCTCGATGTCTCCATGGCTGATAATCTTGCCGCCCTGGCTGAGGTCAAAGGTGTCAAGCCACAAAACCTCCGCGTTGTGGTTCTTGACCGTCCGCGGCATGCCAAGCTGTTGCAGGAGCTGCGTGACACCGATGTCCATCTCAAGCTGATCAGCGATGGTGATCTGTCCGCTGCCTTGGCAACCACGCGTGAAGAGTCGGGTGTTGATCTCCTTGTGGGTACCGGCCGTGCCGCACAAGGGATTTTAGCTGCCGTTGCCCTGCAGTGTCTGGGCGGAGAGATTCAAGCCCGGTTCCAACCCGGCACGCAGGATGAGGTCGACCAGCTGCGTCAGATCGGGGTGGAAGACCTGCGCAAAAAATATACGGCAGAAGACCTCGCTCAGGGGAGCGTCGTGTTTGCGGCAACTGGGGTAACGACTGGAGAGTATCTGCGCGGGGTCCGGTTTTTCCCCGGAGGGGGCGAGTCACATTCCGTCGTTATGCGCTCAAAAAGTCGGACGATCCGTTTTCTCAATACATTTCATTATTTTGAGGAGCAGCCGGAGTATTAATATGGCATACGAAAATATCGTATTTGAAAAAGAAGAAGCCGTCGGCATTCTGACCGTGAACCGTCCGAAGAGTTTGAATGCGCTCAATCCCGCAACGCTCGGTGAGATTACCGACTGTTTAGAAACTGTCCGGCAAGATCCGACGATTCGCTGCCTTATCATTACCGGCGCGGGAGATCGTGCCTTTGTCGCCGGAGCAGATATCTCGGCCATGGTGTCGATGTCGGCTCTTGAAGGCAAGGCTTTTGCCTCTCTGGGTCTCAACGTGGCGCGTAGGCTCGAAGAGATGTCCATTCCCGTTATTGCCGCAGTGAAGGGATTCGCCCTTGGTGGCGGCACCGAATTGGCCTTGGCCTGCGATATGATTATTGCTGCAGATACAGCCAAGTTTGGGCAACCGGAAATCAACCTCGGCGTCATCCCAGGGTTTGGAGGCACGCAGCGTCTCGCGCGTCGGATCGGGCTGCCGTTGGCACGCGAACTCATCTACACGGGGGATATGATAACTGCGGAGACGGCGCTGCGTTACGGTTTGGTCAATCGGGTCGTTCCTTTAGCCGATTGCCTCAATGAGGCCAAAGCGCTGGCACATAAGCTGACCACAAAGCCGCCGATTGCGATTCAGCAGGCGAAAGCTGCCATTAATGCCAGCATCGATATGGACATTATTAACGGCTGTCGTTTTGAGACTGAAGCCTTTGGACTCACTTTTGCGACAGAAGACAAAGCCGAAGGCATGTCTGCTTTTCTGGAAAAACGAGCGGCTCAGTTCTCTGGAAAATAAGACAGCGCACTCTATTCTGCGCGTGTTGGGCATGCTATGTAGCGTCAAATCCTTTGTATTCCAGAGGACTTGGACCTCACGGCGGATTTGCGAAGCGGATCTGCAAAACGAATATGATGGATACCCGGTTTTTCAGGAGGAGTCATGCGTAAACAGGATTGGTTGAATGAGAAATATCCTCAGCAGAGCGAACGCGCCCAGCGATTTTCGACCATCTCCGATATGGAGGTTGATCCGATCTACGCACCGGATGACCTGAATGGATCCAATCTCGAAGGTATCGGCTTTCCCGGCGAATATCCCTACACGCGTGGGGTGTATCCGAGCATGTACCGCGGCAAATACTGGACTATGCGTCAGTTTGCCGGGTTTGGGACGCCTGAGGACACCAACCAACGCTTCAAGCTCCTCTTATCTGAAGGACAGACCGGTCTCTCAACAGCATTCGATATGCCGGTGCTTATGGGCTATGACCCTGACCATCCACGTTCGCTTGGTGAGGTTGGACGCGAGGGTGTCTCAGTCTCGACTATCAAAGATATGGAGCGGCTCTTCGATGATATTCCGCTGGATAAAGTCTCCACATCCATGACCGTGAATTGTACCGCCAGCGTCCTGCTGGCCATGTATATCGCGGTTGCGGATAAACAGGACATCCCTCGAAATAAACTCAGTGGCACTATCCAGAACGACATGCTCAAGGAATATATCGCACAAAAGGAGTGGATCTGCCCGCCGGAGCCTGCCGTGCGGATTGTGACCGATATGATTGAGTTCTGCACCAAAGAGGTCCCCCGCTGGCACGCCGTATCGATTTCGGGCTACCACATTCGCGAAGCTGGCTCGACCGCAGTGCAGGAACTCGCCTTCACCCTGGCCGACGGTATAGGCTATGTCCAGGCGGCGATCGAGCGCGGGCTGGAGGTGGATGATTTTGCCCCGCGGCTGTCCTTTTTCTTTGATATTCATAACGACTTCTTTGAAGAAATCGCGAAGCTCCGGGCCGCGCGGCGCATGTGGGCCAAGATCATGAAGGAACGGTTTGGGGCAAAGAATCCACGTTCTTTGCTCATGCGTACGCATTGCCAGACCGCAGGTGTCAGCCTGACGGCCCAGCAGCCTGTCAACAACGTTGTCCGGGTTGCCATTCAAGCCCTCGCGGGTGTGTTGGGTGGAACCCAATCGCTCCACACCAACTCTATGGATGAGACGCTGGCACTGCCGACTGAAGCATCGGTCATGGTAGCGCTGCGCACGCAGCAGATTATTGCCGAAGAAAGTGGCGTGGCAAATATTGTTGATCCGCTTGGCGGTAGCTGGGCAGTTGAGGCCCTGACTGATCGGATGGAAAAAGATGCGTGCGCCTATATTGACCGGATTGATGAACTGGGTGGTATTATCCCGGCCATTAATATGGGCTATCCGCAAAAAGAAATTGCGGATTCAGCCTATCGCTATCAGCAGCAACTGGATGCCAAAGAGAAAGTCATTGTCGGGGTGAATGCACACGAGATTCCGGAAGAGCGACCGATGGAAACCCTCAAGATCCACCCTGAGGTCGAGCGTAGTCAGATTGCCCAGGTGAAGCAGGTCAAACAAGAGCGCGATAGCGCGCAGGCAGAAGAACATCTTAGCCGGGTGCATGCCGCTGCACGCAACGGCCAAAACTTAATGCCGGTCTTGATCGATGCGGTCAAGGCCTACTGTACGGTTGGCGAAATCTCTGACGTCTACCGTGAGGTGTTTGGGGTGTATCAAGATCCGGCGTGGCTGTAACTGAAAAAGGAGCTGGGCGTTAGGGGATAGGGAGTAGTTTTGCCCCACTCTTGTCCCCAACCCCTAATCCCTGATCCCACATTTGGAGGTCCGTGTGTCCGAAGAAAAAGTACTCCGCATCTTAGTCGCAAAAGCCGGTCTTGATGGGCATGATCGGGGCGCCAAGATTATTGCCCGGACGCTTCGGGACGCTGGTTTTGAGGTGATTTATACAGGCTTACACCAAACGCCGGAAATGATTGCTGAGGCCGCAGTGCAGGAAGATGTGGATGCCGTTGGCTTGAGTATGCTCTCCGGCGCCCATATGACCTTATTCCCGGCCGTTATAGATGCGCTCAAGGAGCGTGGAGCAGATGATATAGCAGTCTTTGGCGGTGGGATCGTGCCTGCAGATGACATGCCTGAACTGAAAAAAGCCGGGGTTCGAGAGGTTTTTACCCCTGGTGTGAGCACGCAAGAAATTGTTGAGTGGATTCGAAACAACATTGAACCGCGTACTGCTGTATGAGCGGTACGGGTGGATTGCAAAAGGGGCGGGTATGGTCAAACTTATTGTGTGTGTGAAACGAAATCCCGACATGGAGGTGGAGGAGTTTCATCAGTATTGGCGGACCTCGCATGGCGGACTGATTAAGAGTATCCCTCGGCTGCGTAAATATATTCGGAAATACATCCAGAGCCATACCGTACCGCAAGCGTATGAACGCAACGAAGCGCCGTTCGATGGCGTTGCGGAACTCTGGTTTGATGATATGGCCGCTGTTGACGGATTTTTTGCCGATCCGGATTACATAGCAAAAATTCGTCCTGACGAACTGAAATTTACGGACCACACAAACTTGGTTTGGTTTGTAACCCAAGAAGAGCCCATGATTGAAGGCTAATCCTTTGCCTTCCTAAAACGGTCTCAGGACGGCTGTGCAGCACTGTGGATTACTACGATGTGATCATAATCGGTTCCGGCCCGGCTGGGACCGCAACCGCCCTGCACCTCCTTAAAGCTGACTCTGCACTTGCCGGCCATATTCTTCTGCTTGATAAAGCGGTCCATCCGCGCGAGAAAATCTGTGCCGGCGGGCTGATTCCCCATACGCTCGATTGTCTCAATGTGTTGGATGTCCCTCTGACGGTCCCGCACGTTCAGGTGCATCGTGCTTTCGTGCGGGTACCACCAGGGCAAGTCGTCGAGTGTCAGGATGGGGGCATGTGTTCGATAGTCCGACGGAATGAATTTGACTTTTTGCTTGTGCAGGCGGCACAGGAGCGCGGCGCTGAGCTGCGCCAGGGCGAAAAAGTTCGAGAGTTAGTTCGGGAACCTGATGGCATTCGGGTGTTGACTGAAAAGGCGACCTATCGTACGCGTATTGTCGTGGGTGCGGACGGATCAGGCAGCCGTGTCCGGCGTCAACTGGTCGGCGAGGCGCAGCTGCCGGTTGGCAAGGCAGTTATGTGTGACGTTCCTGTGTCAGAAACGGACTGGGACGGGTTTGCTCAGCAACGCTATGAGTTTAATTTTTTGCCAGTCCAAGATGGGCTGCGTGGCTATCTGTGGGCCTTTCCGTGTCTCATCGATCAAATACCGCATGTGAATATCGGTGTGTATTCACTCGGTACAGCGTCTTTATCAAATGCCGCCCTCCGGCAGTGCCTGACGCAAGAGATCGACCGTATCCGTAGTCCCGATAGAGCAGAATCAGCACAATCGCCACGACGGCTACGGGCCTTTCCCATCTATGGCTACGATCCCCAGCGCCCGCTTGCCGCACCATACGTCGTCCTGGCCGGCGATGCGGCAGGTGCCGAGCCGCTCATGGGTGAAGGGATTTCGTTTGCGCTTGAATATGGGGCGTTTGCTGCTCAGGCCGTGCTTCGAGCACTGCATACGCAAGACTTCACCTTTGGCGACTACACCCAGACCATCACACAGTCTTGGATGGGGAAGAAGTTGGCGCGTCTTTCCTTTGCAACCAAGCTTTTTTATGGCCGGACGGCGCTGATCTGGTTCACTCTGGCCGCCCGGAGTAGACGACTCCAGTCCGTCGGTCTGAAATGGTATAACGGTGTGGATGGCTGGCATCAGCGCAGTGGCTGGGATGCCGTGCGGACGGTCCTGCGCGGGCGTCCAATACGAGCGAGTGGAGAATAAATAATGGCACAACGGCGCAAGCGTCGGACGGTGGCAAAGCCGCACAAGAAACGACGTTGGCTTCTGATTCCAAAGCTCTTGCTCCTCCTGGCCTGTGTTGGGCTGGTAGTGTTTATTGGAGCGATTTTTGTGATGGAAGCAGAATTGCGTCGGATTGGCCTATTTGGCCCGGAGGGTATGAACGAGCCGACGCAGAGTGAAACGGTATCCGCTGTTGCTGCAGGAGCTGGCCACAACGCCTTCAACGTGGCTGAAGAGGTCACGCAAGACGAACGACGACAATTGGAAGCGATTCTCCAAAAGCAAAGCGAAGACGGAGCGTAGGGCTACACTTTTTCGAGTGTAGCCCTATATTTTTTCGGGTGCGGGTGATTGATGGAATTTCTTGACGACCTCGAACGTTGCCTCGCTCTGCCACACGTGCCACAGCGTATTATCTCACTCGTTCCGAGTATTACTGAGACGCTGTTTGCACTTGGGGCTGGAAGCAGAGTTGTCGGGGTGACGACCTATTGTACGCATCCGATCGATAGTGTGGCCGGCATCACAAAGGTTGGCGGAACCAAAGATCCGGATCTAGAGACGATTGAGAAGCTGGAGCCCGACCTCGTTATTGTCAATGACGAAGAAAACCGCCATGAGGATTTCAGTGCGCTGCAGGAACGGGGCTTGCCGCTCTACGTCACTGCGCCGCGCACTGTGCTGGCAGGCATCCGTATGGTTGCGCAGCTCGGCCCAGTAGTTGGCTGTCCAGAGCAGGGTCATGCACTTTCCCGAGGTCTTGAGCAACAGTATGGGGAAGTGACGGCGGGGCTAGAGCGGGTCCCACGGCTGAGAGCTTTTTGTCCAATTTGGCGCAAACCCTGGATGTCCTTTAACGCCGATACCTATAGCGACGATATGCTATGGTGCTGCGGTGGTGAGAATATTCTCCGGACAAAAGACGAGCGCTATTTCCCCCTCACACTTGATGAGGTCGCTGCTGCGGCCCCTCAGGTTGTCCTTCTCCCGAGCGAGCCGTACCCGTTTGCGAAGAAGCATTTCGTGCACCTCAAACCGTTGCTGGATACACCGGCCGGACGGGCGGGGCACTTTTATTGTGTGGATGGCATGGCGCTGTGTTGGTATGGACCCAGGATTGCGGATGGCTTGACTGACCTGTCGCGCTTATTTGCTTTTGTACGGGAGACGATAGATGACTAGCTCTTTCCCGTTTCCCGTCTGCGTTTTCGACTTCGTTTTGGATGTTAGGGAGACTTGAAGACAGTGGCAATACTTGAAGACGTCCTACGGAAGGTTCCTCCTCAGAGTTTGGAAGCCGAAGAGTCTATTTTAGGCGGCATCCTCTTGGATTCTGATGCCTTGGACCGCGTGATTGAGGTCATGGCTGCGGATGATTTTTATCGTGCGACCAACCGGAAAGTTTTCCTGACGATGCTCTCGCTGTCCGAGCGGGGTGAGCCGATTGATTTGATTACATTGACCGACGCCCTCAAAGCACGTGACGAGTTACAACAAATAGGAGGCGCAACCTATCTCGCAGAGCTCATCGATAAGGTGCCGAGTGCCGCGAATATCGCCTATTATGCTCGTATCGTGAAAGAGAAGGCTGTCCTGCGCGGCCTGATTAATGTCTGCGGAGAGATCGTCAGCCGTTGTTACACCGGTCAGGAAGATATCGAACAATTCCTAGACGAAGCCGAGCGCCTCATTTTTGATGTATCCGAGAAACGAATTCGTCCCGCCTTTTTTAAAGTGGGCGATATGATCATGGATACGATCAAGACGGTCGAGCAGCTATACGAACGCAAGGAGATGGTGACTGGCGTACCAACTGGTTTTAAGGACCTCGATATGAAAACCGCCGGCTTACAGCCGGCGGACCTGGTCATTATCGCGTCTCGACCGAGTATGGGGAAAACTGCGTTCGTTCTGAATATCGCCCAGTATGTGGCGTTACACACGGACACCGCGGTGGGCATTTTTTCACTAGAAATGTCCAAAGAACAGCTGGTTATGCGCATGCTGTGTTCGGAAGCGCGTGTTGATAATACCAAGGTACGTGCCGGATATTTGGCGGAACGAGACTTTCCGCGTCTTGCTATGGCTGCCGGCCGGCTTGCGGAAGCCCCCATCTATATTGATGATACACCGGGACAGAATGTGCTTGAAATTCGGGCAAAAGCGCGTCGGCTCAAACGAGAAACCAATCTGGGTATCATTATTATCGATTACCTCCAATTGATGCGCGGACTGGCCTCGCAGGAAAATCGTACCCAGGAACTGGCAGAAATATCGCGTAGTCTGAAAGCGCTGGCCAAAGAGCTTGAGGTGCCAGTCGTCGCCCTCTCGCAGCTCAACCGTCAGGTTGAATTGCGGGGAGATAAGCGGCCGGTCATGTCAGATATTCGTGAATCGGGCTCGATAGAGCAGGATGCCGACGTCATCATGTTCATTTATCGGGATGAGGTCTATCATCCCGAGTCAGACCAAGAGGGGACTGCAGAGATCATTATCAGCAAGCAGCGTAACGGCCCGACGGGGATGGTGCGCTTAGCCTTCCGCAGTGAATATACGCGTTTTGATAGTTTGGTGGATAATTTTGGAGAACCAGATGAGGTCGCGGAAGAGGCTTAGGTATACGGCTTGAGTCGTTGGAGTATGGTTTCCACTCTGTGCTGAATGTTTGGCGCGAGGACAATATCGCTAATCATGGCGACCGCGTCTGCACCGGCCTCAAGTGCTGACGGCGCGCGCGCAGGGGTGATTCCCCCAATTGCAATAATCGGCAGACTGACGAGCCTGCGGACCTGCCGGAGTTGATCCAGGCCGCGTGGCGTATAACCGGTGGCTTTTGTGGTCGTGCCGAATAGTGGCCCGAACCCGATATAGTCAGCCCCAGCGTGTGCTGCCGCCAGCGCTTGCTGAGGGTCATGGGTCGAGGCGCCGATAATTTTTTCCCGCCCGAGCACTTTGCGTGCTGCGGCGAGGGGCATATCGTCTTGACCCACATGCACCCCATCGGCATCGATCGCCCGCGCAATATCCACACGATCATTAATGATGAGTAGACACCGGTGCTGCTGACAGATCTGTTGCACTTCTTTGGCAAGAGATAAAAAGTCTTGTATTGAATGCTGCTTGACCCGGAGCTGGAGAAGTCGGACGCCACCGGCACACAGCTGCTGGGTCAGCGTCTGGAACGATACGTCCGGCTGGCTCAGTGTGTCTGCGATGGCATAGAGTGGATTCGGGACGGAAAGAGCAGCCATTGCTATTTTTTGATGGAAATCTTCAGATCCGTCATTTTTTTTCGCAAGGTGTTGCGATTAATCCCGAGTAGCTCTGCTGCTTTAAGCTGATTGCTGCGGGTATGCTCCAAGACCAGCTCGATGAGCGGTTTCTCTACTTGGCTAATGATTCTGGCATGCAAATCGCCTGATTCCAGTAACGAAGTCTGCTGCAGGAAGGTCTCAAGTTTGCGTCGGACGGTTTCCTCAAACGACAG
>CAUZQN010000016.1:0-12373 GCA_963581605.1 uncultured Binatia bacterium (SeqCode) | reverse complement strand
ATAGGCGCCAATGATGATCACCGGTCCCATGAACACAAAGACCGTCGCCTCACCAAGTGCGATATAGGCCAGAGACAGCGGATTGGCCGTATAAAAATAGCCTGCCAACACGCTGGCGATGCCCAGGGCGAGAATAGGCCAGCCACACAGACCGACCAGGACCAGGCCAAACACACTGCCAATGCCAAAGGTGACTATCCCGCCCCAGTATATTTCGTCAGCAGTCAGCAGCCCGCGTTGGATGACCTGGCTCCCACTCTTAGACTCAATCGTATCCACCCCACTTTTGTGGTCGTAATAATCGTTGACCAGATTGGTCCCAATATGGATAAAGAGCGAACCCAAGAGTGCCAGAAAAAAAATCCCCCAGGAAAAGAGACCATCCATTGCCCCTAGGACCGATCCGATTAACACCGGCGTGACCGAGGCGGTGAATGAATAAGGCCGGGTAGCTTCGATCCAGATTTTGAGACGACTTGGCTCCGGGCCTGCTGTCAATGTATTTTCCACGGCCATACTGGTGCTCCTTATCATACCAATTATGGACCGGCTGGGGGGAAACAGTAAAGGGGGTAAAAAGCTCTGTTTTCATAGTCTCTCCTGGCCTCTCTTGCCTTCTGCAGGCCAAACAGGCTAAACCCTCCCCGAGCGCGGAGGCATGAGGAGGGAGGCAAATGAATGCCACAGGCAACTCAACCAATCGGCCGTCTGGATCATGTCGGCATCGCCGTGCGCAGCATTGCTCAGGCGCGGACGTTCTTCGAGGGCATACTGGGTGCCACGTTCCAGTTTGAGAGAGTCGAGCGCGGCGGCACCTTCCGCTTTGCGGTTTTTGACTTGCAGGGTTTTACTATCGAACTCTTAGAGCCCATCGCTCAGGATGGATTTTTGGCCAAGTTCTTGGACAAGCGGGGCGAAGGCGTACATCATATCACCCTACAAACTCCAGACCTCAAAGAAAAAGTGGCCTTCCTTGAAGACAAAGGCATCCGCGTTGTTGACAAACATCTCGATGATGCGGATTTCCGGGATGCATTCATCTCTCCCAAAAGCGCGTGTGGCGTCCTCTTTCAGCTGGGCGAAACAAGACCGCCGCTCGACACTGACCCGTATTGGGAGAAAGAGTAACGAGATGAGAAATTTCTCATGTCATTCTCACCACTTGCTCATGTTCCTGGTATAGATTGGTGGTATAGATTGTCCGTCAGACAGAGCGGAAAGCTGAGCATACAACAGGGGTCAGGCGAGTCACGATGAACCTCAAACGCGCCCTTATTCTCACCCCACTCGTACTGATTGCGTTTTTGCTGCAGTCATACTTCTGGGTTCCCAGCTATGAGAAGCAATCTGTGGGCAATCCTGCCCGGCTCCGAACGTATATCGAGGGCTCCATTGCGGATGCCAAGATTCTCAATCCCATCCTGAACGCAGATGGAGCAAGCAGCCGGATCGTCGATTTTGTTTTTGATGGGCTGCTCGACATGGACGAGAACCTCAACCTGCGCGGGCGACTGGCCACGGATTGGACCATCACAGAAAAAGCCTATCTGCTCGCCCGTCCACAGTTCGCATTACCGGATAGCAGCCTTGCTACCGGAGCGCGGCTGATCGAGCTCGTCTCTCTGGCCCGGGCTGACGGCAGCTTGTCCGCACTCGACGGCATGCTCCTTTCGACTCGACTGCTCCCCGCCGAGGAAAAAACCGAGACCGTCACCCCGCTTGAACCGGACGAGCAGGGACAACCAAAACCAACCGCGATTGAAGTCGCGATTCGCGTTCCTCAGCGCGTTGAGTTCACGTTAAACACGGTCGATCAAGATTTATTTAAGCGTCTTACCCCAATACTTGGTGCAGCCTATTTCCAGGACTTCCCATACACCGATCACATCGTACTGGCAGACCCTGATTCGCTTGAAAAAGTCCGGCCACAATTCCCGGCGCTGTTACCCGTGGCAGAGCATAACCCGATTATTCTCTTTCATCTGCGACAGGACGTGCGCTTCCACGATGGCCATCCATTGGACGCCGGCGATGTCAAATTCACCTATGAAGCCATCATGAACCCGCGCAATATTTCACCACGCACCTCCGACTATGAGCCCATTAAAAGCGTTGATATCCTCGATCCTTACACCGTCCAGGTTACGTATAAGCGCCTATACTCACCTGCCATTAACGCTTGGACCATGGGCATCTTGCCCGAGCATTTGCTGAATGCCCAAGTCCTTGAAGAAGAAATGAATGCACGCGGGCTTTCAGACGCTGCGCGCGCGAACTTTGGCATGCGGGACAGCGATTTTAATCGTCATCCGATCGGTGCCGGCCCGTTCCGTTTTGTCGAATGGCAAGGGGACGAATTTATTCATCTCAACCGGAATGAAGACTATTGGGAACGTATCCCTGAATATGAGAACTATTATTTTCGTATCATTCCCGAGCCTCTGACCCAGGAGATTGAGTTTAAGAGTGGCGCCATCGACTCGTATGGAGTCCTGCCGCATCAAGTCGCCCGCTACAAGCAGGATAGCGCTTATCAGTCTTTTTCCAGCTCGGGCTTTGGCTATTCGTATATTGGCTACAACAACCGCAATCCATTATTTGCAGATAAACGCGTCCGGCGCGCGCTTGGCATGGCCATTAATGTAGACGAAATCATCACCTATCTCTTATACGGAGAAGGCGAACAAATTACGGGCCCATATCCCCGCCAAACCGAGTGGTATAACTCCGCTATCAAGCCTCTCGCGTATGACCCGGAGGGTGCCCAACGGCTGCTCGCGGAAGTCGGCTGGCAGCACAATAACGACGGCTGGTTGGAGAAAGATGGACAGCTCTTTGAGTTCAACTTGACCACGAACAACGGCAATCTCATCCGCTCCAATATTATGACTATTGCCCAGGATGCGTGGAAAAAGATTGGAGTACGATGTCATACCCAGGTCTTTGAGTGGGCGGTCTTTCTCAAGGATTTTATCAATACGGGCTCGTTTGATGCCGTCGTCTTAGGCTGGAGTATGGGTATTGATCCGGACCTATATCAAATCTTCCATTCCAGTCAGGCAGGACCCCAGCAGCTGAATTTTGTAGGCTATACCAGCCCGGAAGCGGATGACCTGATCGTGCGTATTCGCCAAGAATATGATCACGACCAGCAGCGTGCCTTAGCCCACCGCCTGCATCACGTCATTGCCGAAGACCAGCCCTACACTTTTCTGTATGTTGGGCTGGCAACACGGGTATTGGACAAGAAGATCGTACTTGTAGAAAAGGAGCCGGATGGCGGCGAACGATACGAAAAAATTTATCCGACCAAGAGCGGCAGTATTTCCTTCTACTTCAACAAATGGCGCAAACTCGACAGATTAGAGCTGACACCAGACTTCTAATACGTCTGACTGCAAACGGCTGATAAGACCCATGTGGACTTTTCTTCTTCGTGCAATCCTTCAGCGCCTTGTCTTATTGGTGGTTATTTCGATTATCGCCTTCTCCATTGTCCACCTCGCCCCCGGAGAACCGAGTGAAGTCGACCCCAACAACCCGCGTATGAAGCCTGAGGATATCGCCCGTATCCGTGCGGCCTTTCACTTAGACGAACCGCTGTATTTGCAGTACACCTATTGGCTGCGCGACCTTGCGACCGGGGAGCTCAAATCCTTCAAGGATAGCCAACCCGTTCTGCCAAAGATCTGGCAACGTTTTCTCAATTCTCTGCCACTCTTTATCTGTGCCACACTGATCGTCTGGAGCTTATCCTTTCCGACTGGTATTCAAGCCGCGATCCAACGTGGATCTCCTTTTGACCGTACCACCACGTTTGTTGCCTACGCCCTGATCTCGATTCCTGGGTTTTTCCTGTCCTATCTCGCCATTCAATGGGTGGTAGATGTATTCAACGTGCCCGTTATTGGTATGCGCACCTTTGGCATGGAAAACGCGCAGCCAGTCTTTCGCTGGATGGACCGACTGTGGCATCTTGTCGTTCCCTCCTTGATGTCGGCAATTGCCGGTATTGCCATCCTGTCGCGTTATGTCCGCTCCCAAATGCTTGAAGTCGTGCGCCAAGACTATGTCCGCACTGCACGCGCAAAAGGCTTACCGGAAGATGCCGTAATCTACCGACATGCCTTGCGCAATGCATTATTGCCGTTCGTGACGATGTTCGGATTTTTGCTGCCTGGATTGATTGGCGGGTCAGTGATCTTTGAACAGATCTTCGCCTGGCCTGGATTAGGACGGCTCGGCTACGAAGCTATTCTGGCCCGCGATTTTCCCGTCATTCTGACAATCAACTTTGTGGCCGCAACGCTCACATTGGTCGGCACTTTGGTTTCGGACGTTCTGTACGCAGTTGTCGATCCTCGGATTCGGTTGCAATAAGCATGGCTGAACTCACTCACACGGCTATTTTCACGGCAGAGACCGACCTTCCGAAACCGGAAACACCGCTCCAGGAAGCATGGCGAATCTTTCAGAAAGATCGGCTGGCCCTCAGCGGTTTGCTCGTCCTGGGGCTCCTTGTGGCCTTGGCCGTTGCAGGAAAAGTATTGACTGAATGGATTATTATTTTCGATCCGGCCACGGTACGCCTCCCGGACAAATTTCTGCCTCCTTTTTCTGGGGTATCTGCGAATCTCATTCCTAGTCTGGACCAACCCCTCTTCGGCATCTATCTGCTCGGCACGGACGAACTGGGCCGGGACGTGTTTGCGCGCATGCTGCAGGGATCGTTTGTGTCGTTATCGATTGGATTTATTGCCGTCGGTATTTCAGTCACGATTGGGATTATCCTGGGCGGCTTGTCCGGCTTCTATGGCAATGTCAAGCTCGGCTTTATCTCGGTCGATACGCTCATCATGCGTTTTACCGACATCATGTTGTGTTTTCCTACGTTCTTTCTTATTCTGACTGTCGTCGCGCTGCTGCCACCCAGCATCTACAACATCATGATTGTGATCGGTCTGACCAGCTGGATGGCGACGGCACGTTTTGTACGCGCCGAGTTCTTAGCACTGCGAGAACAGGACTTTGTAGTTGCCGCGCAAGCCCTGGGCTTGCCCGAGAGCCGCATTATCTTTCGGCATATGGTCCCCAACGCCATTGCTCCGGTGTTAGTCTCGGCCACCATTGGGGTGGCCGGTGCCATCCTGACCGAGTCCGGCCTGAGCTTCTTGGGCTTTGGTGTTCAGCCGCCCGATGCTACCTGGGGCAATATTCTCGCCAACGGGAGAGGCTTTATATTCGATGCTCCCTGGTTATTCTTCATCCCAGGAGTTGCAATTTTTGTTGTCGTGCTGGCGTTTAACCTTGTCGGCGAGGGCCTGCGCGAGGCCATGAATCCTCGACTTCGGAGTCGGTAAATGGCGAATCCGCTGCTCAGCATCAACGACCTGCATGTCTCGTTTTTCACTGACAAAGGCGAAGTCAAAGCCGTTCGTGGCATCGATCTAGAGATTCAAGCGGGCCGAACGCTGGCTTTGGTTGGCGAGTCGGGCTGTGGCAAATCCGTTAGCGCACTTTCCATCATGCGGCTTATTGAGCCCCCAGGCCGCATTGTAAAAGGGAATATTGCGTATCAAGGCCGAGACCTCGCTACGTCGTCTGAAGCGGAGTTACAGTCTATTCGTGGAAAATCCATCAGCATGATTTTCCAAGAGCCCATGACTTCGCTGAATCCAGTCTTTACGATAGGCAATCAGATCGGTGAAGTGCTCCAGCTGCATCAGGGTTTTACTGAGCGTGAGGCACACCAGGAAGTGCTGCGCCTGCTTGAAACCGTAGGTATCGCGCCGCCTGCTCAACGGCTCGAACAATACCCACACGAACTTTCAGGCGGGATGAAACAGCGCGTGATGATCGCCATGGCGCTGGCCTGTCGTCCCGATTTATTAATCGCGGATGAGCCAACCACCGCCCTTGATGTGACCATCCAAGCCCAGATCCTCGACCTGCTGAAACGACTTCAGGACGAGATGGGCATGGCCATTCTGCTCATTACTCATAACCTCGGCGTTGTCGCCCAGTTCGCCCAAGATGTCGCAGTCATGTACGCGGGAAAAATCGTTGAACACACCGATGTGCAGACGCTCTTCCGAAATCCCCTGCACCCATACACCAACGCCTTGCTCCGGGCATTGCCGCGTCGGGGCCATCGGACTGAGCGGCTGGCCGCGATCAAGGGCAGCGTCCCCTCGCCGCTGCAGTATCCTCCCGGCTGTGCCTTTTCGGCACGCTGCCCGGAGACGCTCGATTTCTGCGCTGAGAAACAACCGACCCTGATTGCAGTTGAGTCGAGCCATGCAGCAGCATGCTGGTTGCATGAGAAAACAGGGGCTGGGGTTTAGGGACGAGGGGTTGGCCTGCAGAAATCCTGAGGAATATGAGAGATGACAGCGCATTCAGACCCCCGTCCCCCATTACTGGAGATCCGCAATCTCAAAAAATACTACCCCGTCCGCAGCGGCGTCTTCTCCCGTGTCTCGGCCTGGGTCAAAGCAGTCGATGATGTATCGTTTGTCATTCAGCCCCAAGAAACGTTTGGTCTGGTAGGAGAGTCAGGCTGCGGCAAGACAACGGTGGGCAAAACGCTGCTGCGTTTGATTGAACCAACTGCTGGAGAGATATTTTTTAACGGTCAGGATTTTTGTCAGTTCAACGCAGCCCAGGTCCGCGCCCTTCGCCGCCGGATGCAGATGATCTTCCAAGATCCATATAGCTCGCTAAATCCGCGTATGACAGTCGGTGCGATTATTGGGGAAGCACTCAAAGTACACGATCTCGCTCAGGGAGACGAGCTTGTTCAACAGGTTAACAGCCTCTTAGAGCGAGTAGGGCTATCGCCGACATACCACTCACGCTACCCGCACGAATTCTCAGGCGGCCAGCGCCAGCGTATTGGTATTGCGCGGGCGTTGGCCCTGAGTCCGCAGTTTATTGTATGTGACGAGCCGGTTTCTGCCCTTGATGTTTCTATCCAGGCCCAGATCCTCAACCTGCTCCAGGATCTGCAACAAGACTTGGGACTGTCCTATTTGTTTATCTCGCACGATTTGAATATGGTAGAGCATATCGCCGACCGGGTGGCCGTCATGTATCTCGGCAAGTTAGTTGAAGTAGCTCCGGTTGACGAGCTGTTTCGCAACCCTCAGCATCCCTACACGCTGGCACTGATGTCCGCCAATCCTATCCCCGACCCCACTATACGGATCGAGCGCACGGTGCTGACCGGCGATGTGCCCTCAGCCCTGAATCCCCCAGCCGGCTGTCCATTCCATACGCGCTGTCCGCGTGTGATGGAGCACTGCAAAACCACGCCCCCGCCCCGTGTCCAAAGCGGACACGGCAAAGACGAACATCTGGTGTGGTGTCACTTATACGGAGAGGCTGCAGCCGAGTAGGGTGTTGGTGGCGGGTGACGGAACGTCACCCTGACCTATGATCTCCGCAGAATGCGCATGATGCACGTCATGAACATGGTACACATCGGGGGAATTACTTCCCTTTCTTTTCTTCTGCAGTCGATTCCATATTGCGGCGCGTAATGACTTGGTCGATCACGCCGTAATCCAGCGCCTGCTTCGCAGACAGGAACATATCGCGGTCCGTGTCTTTTTCGATTTTCTTCATCGTCTGCCCAGTATGTGTGACAAGGATGCCGTTCAGTTCTTCCCGAATGCGTAGCACTTCTTTGGCATGGATATCGATGTCGGTCGCTTGCCCCTGCACCCCGCCGACCGGTTGGTGCATCATAATGCGGGCATGCGGCAGCGCAAATCGTTTGCCTTTCGCTCCTGCCGCCAGAAGAATCGCGCCCATGCTCGAGGCTTGGCCCATGCATAATGTGGACACGTCAGGCTTGACGTATTGCATGGTATCATAAATGGCCAGCCCAGCGGTGACGGACCCACCTGGAGAGTTGATGTAGAGGTGGACGTCTTTGTCCGGGTCTTCGGATTCAAGGAAAAGGAGTTGGGCTGCAATCACGTCCGCAACGGCATCGTTGACCTCTGAGCCAAGAAAGACAATACGGTCTTTGAGTAGCCGGGAGTAAATATCGTAGGATCGTTCACCGCGACCCGTTTGTTCAATAACGTAAGGAACAAAATTCATAATACACTAATCCTAATCGTTTGTTTTTATCAGGGCAACTTCACCTAGCCGGTCCATTCCATTGTGCGTATATACCGAATCGCTGCAAGGGCGGCAGCGGCGCCATCGCCCGCCGCAGACACCAGTTGCCGCGAGGAATCCCCACGAACATCCCCGGCTGCCAGGATGCCCGGCAGCGACGTACGCATCCACAGATCAGTAACAATCTGCCCCTTCTCATTGAGAGAAACAAGGTCACCTAGGAACTGGGTCTTGGCAGTCAGGCCAATATAGAGGAATACTCCAGCCACATCCATCGACGAGGATCGTCCGGTGTTCACGTCTTCAATCTGTATCCGCTTGACCCCGCCGTCTCCCTCAATTGCCTGGACAGTCGTATTCCAACACAAGACAATCTTTTCGTTTACGTGGGCACGTTCTTGCAACATCCGACACGCACGCAGGGCATCGCGGCGATGGATAATCGTAACCTGAGACGCATACTGGGTCAGGTGAAGACCTTCGTCTAGAGCCGCATCACCGCCCCCAACAACGGCAACCGGTTGATCCATAAAAAACGCGCCGTCGCATGCCGCGCAGTGAGACACGCCTTTTCCAACAAACTCTTCTTCGCCAGGAATGCCAAGAGTAGTGAAACTCGATCCAGTAGCTATGATGAGCGCTTTGGTTTGGAATTCACCGCTGTCGGTATGAATAGTGATACGCTCGCCGTCTCGTTGTACGGCACCAACCTCGGTGAGTTGCATCTCCAGTCCCTGGCTGGTTGCCTGCTGTTGCAGCAGCGGCCCAAGCGTGTATCCGGCTACTCCATCCGGAAAGCCTGGATAATTCTCGATATGCTCACAGTTGAGCACCTGCCCCCCAGCAGCAAAACGTTCGAGCAGCAGTGCCCGGCAGCGGTCACGGGCCGCGTATAATCCGGCCGTGAATCCGGCAGCACCACCGCCAATGATGATGATGTCGTACGGTTCTGGCATAAAATTCTCCTGTGTTCAGAAAAAGCAGGAGGTATCATAGCTGAGCGTGCGGGATTGCTCGACCACTGCAAATTTGCCATATGGAAAGGCATGCTTCTATGGGACCGTTTTCGGCGCGCAGTCGCACATGCCTTTGCCCTTGGTCCCACGTCATCCGAACTCTCTACGCACGATAGACATCTTCTTGAAAAAATAGCGGGCGCGATTACCACCCGCAGACTTGATACGCCAGCAGTCTTGTTGCTTGAATCTAGCGAACCACTTCATTTTCTCAGTAGCCAAGTTATTCAGGGCCTACGGCCTTTTCTTGACCTGGTGTGTGCTCCACAAGAGATTGAGCGCTTCGTTCATCTCTTGGAGCGAAGAGACGCTATTCAGCAGCTCGTTCAGATCATTCAGGACAAGCGAGCATCACTCGTTCTGCAGGCTGATTCCTCTTTTACCGCATGAATCCCTAAATGGATCCACAAATAAAGCTGCAGGATCTGCACGTCATTCTCGCCACGGATTGCGGCAGCACCACAACCAAGGCCATCCTCATCCAGTTCCAAAACGGCGCGTATCGGCAGACGCATCGAGGTGAGGCTCCGACCACGGTTGAAGCACCGTTTGAAGACGTTACGCGTGGCGTGCTGAATGCCATTCAAGAGGTAGAAGAGTTGTCCGGACGGACCATTTTAGATGGGGAGCATATCCTCACGCCGGCAAACGATTCGACTGGAGTCGATATCTATATTTCGACCAGCAGCGCCGGAGGCGGATTGCAGATGGTCGTAACCGGTGTCGTGCAGTCCATGTCAGCGGAAAGCGCCCAGCGGTGCGCGTTGGGAGCCGGAGCCATAGTCATGGACGTTCTGGCAATCAATGATGGCCGGCCGAGTCATGAAAAAATCGAACGCATCCGCCACCTCCGCCCGGATATGATCCTGTTCGCAGGCGGCACAGACGGCGGCACGGTCTCGCATGTGCTTGAGGTCGCCGAGTATATCGCGGCCGCCGACCCCAGGCCTCGCCTCGGCGTTGGTTACAAACTCCCGGTCATTTATGCCGGCAATGTCGAGGCACGCTCTCAGGTCGAGGAGATTTTGGGAGAGCAAGTCGAACTTTCGATTACCGAGAATATTCGTCCGGTGCTTGAGCAGGAGAACCTCATGCCGGCGCGACATAAAAGCCATGACCTATTCTTGGAACACGTCATGGCACAAGCGCCTGGCTATAAAAAGCTCATGGCATGGACCGGCGCGCCCATTATTCCGACTCCGGCTGCGGTTGGCATGCTGATCGAAACCATGGCTCGGCGTGAAGGTTTAGACGTGATCGGCGTTGATATTGGCGGAGCAACCACAGACGTATTTTCTGTTTTCGACGGCGTTTTTAATCGTACGGTGAGTGCCAACCTCGGCATGAGTTATAGTGTAGCCAATGTGGTTGTCGAAGCGGGCTTAGAGAGCATCCAACGCTGGCTGCCCTTCACCTATGAAGAATCCCAGCTCCGCAATCAGATCAAAAACAAGATGATACGTCCCACGACTATCCCCCAGACGGTTGAAGATCTTCATATTGAGCAGGCTATTGCCCGCGAAGCCTTGCGCCTCGCACTGGATCAGCACAAACAGTTGGCCGTGGGATTAAAAGGGGTGCAGCAGGAGCGGTCTGTGTCTGACGCGTTTGAGCAGGTCGCTTCAGGACAGAGTCTAATCGACATGTTTGCCCTTAATCTCATTATCGGGAGTGGTGGCATCCTGTCTCACGCGCCACGCCGGGTCCAGGCTATGCAGATGCTTATCGACGCCTACGCGCCGCTCGGCCTGACCCAGATCGCCGTAGACAGCATCTTTATGATGCCGCATCTGGGAGTGCTGTCGACTATTCATGAACAGGCGGCCAGCGAGGTTTTCAACAAAGACTGTTTGATTCCACTCGGCACTTGTATCGCCCCTCATGGTGTTGGGAATCAGGGCGAGCCGTGTTTTTCGTATACCCTCCAACTCCCTGATGGAGCAACTCAAGAAGAAGAACTCTCGTATGGAAGTCTGCGTCTTATTCCTCTAGCAGCGGACCAGCGAGCTCATATTGAGTTAACCCCAAGCCGAAAGTTTGACTTTGGCACAGGCCGAGGGAAGACTCTTGCGGGAACGGTTAGCGGCGGGGAGGTCGGCCTTTTGCTCGATGCTCGTGGTCGTCCGCTTTCTCTCTCAACAGATGAGGCGGTGCGCATACAACAGGTCCAGGAGTGGAACAACGCTGTGGATATGTATCCAAAAGAAATGGTTGAGGGCTAGAGGCACCCGACTGAGATCATTACTGAGATTATGGCCCACGCATACACTCCAGGCCTGTGTGTCACACCTGACACAACCATTCGGAAACAGCGCCTCCTGCCGCTTCCAGGAGAGGTCATGGTGTCCGCAGGCGACGTCGTCTCCGCACCCTCTGTTGTGGCCCGGGCCGAACTACCCGGACGCGTATACCCCGTCAACATCGCTAATCGGCTGAGCATCTCACCTAGCGATGTATCTTCTTACCTGCTTGCTCACGAAGGAGACAGGGTCATACAGGGACAGCCGATTGCTGAAAATCAGCCTTGGCTCAAATGGTTCCAAATCCAAGTCAACGCTCCAGTCACGGGTATTATCGAGACTGTCTCACACCGAACCGGACAGGTGTTCGTGCGTGAGCCGCCCCAGGAGCTCGAGCTTGAGGCGTATGTTGACGGTTGGATCACCGCCGTCATGCCTAAACAAGGCGTCATTGTTGAGTCACGCGGCGCACTGATTCAGGGTATTTGTGGCGTTGGTGGGGAAACGTACGGACCGATTGCCCTCGCTGTCCAAGACCCTCAAGAGACACTCACACCTGAGCATTTAGTCCCGGATCAGTACGGCTGTATTGTCATTGGGGGTGCCTTCGCTGAGCACGCAGCCTTTTTACGCGCACGAGAGCTTGGCATACGTGCACTCGTCGTTGGCGGAGTCGATGATGCTGATCTCAAAGCACTGCTTGGTTACGACCTGGGAGTGGCCATAACCGGGACCGAGCAAATCGGCTTTACCCTGATTCTCACCGAAGGCTTTGGTCATATTCCCATGGCGAAACGTACGTTCGAGCTTCTTGCTGCACGCGTAGGGCAGCAAGCTTCTTGTAGTGGTGCGACGCAGATTCGAGCTGGGGTAATTCGTCCCGAAATCGTGATTCCGCGACGCGGATCTGAAGAGACATCCGACACAGCACTCACACCTAATGGAGCCGTAGCAACAACAGACGGTATTCAGATTGGCGATCTCGTT
>CAUZQN010000015.1:0-12667 GCA_963581605.1 uncultured Binatia bacterium (SeqCode) | reverse complement strand
CGTGTCCGGCACACGAGGGACGGCAGCTTCGAACAGTTGCTGCTCGCCGTCCGCGGCTTTAACGTTTCCCAGAGTCGCATAGGCAATGCCTTTGGCATAATGCATCATCGCCGTGGTCACACAAAAGAGCTCTTGATTCTCCGGGAGAGATTCATCCAGAATAGCCTGCCACTCCCCGAACCGTATGAGGACGTGCATCTTCATTGACACAAAGCCTTCGGTCCAGTCCGCCATTGGTGGGCTTTTGACTGTAAGAAGGTCTTCCGGCAGCGTCGTAACCATCTCATTCGCCGCCTCTAAAGCGGGTTTATACTGGCCAAGGAACATGGCCCCGTATAACTTGAAGTGATAGTCGTGACAGCGGTACAGCGAATAGAAATTCAGCGCCCCCTCACGTTCGAGAAACTTCTGGTCAGCAACAATGGCCCGAGAATTTGAAGTCACTACGTTGTCATAATGTCCACACAGTACGTCGATATGGGTCGGCATATGTTGCAAGTGGCCAGAGTCGGGTACCAGGTCTCGGAGGGCATCGCAGGCACGTAGTGCCTGCTCGGGATGCGGCGACATCTCCATCAAGTGGATGTACATATGCAGCAGGCCAGGATGAGGCTCCGCGTCCGTTTGCTCTATACGCTGGAATGCCTTTTCTAGGACAGTAATAGCTTCTAGCGTACTCGCACCTTCGGCTGCTTCTCCTGATTTGAGATTCCATAAGGCACAGGGGGTCCGGTTCATAAGTGCTTCGGCAAACAAGCTGCACACATCAAGATCCTCTGGGAACGCTTCGTACACGCCACGCATGGCGTTCGCGTAGGTATCGTTCCAGATATTCGGATTCTCTACCGCTGTCTCGGATGGGCAACGGTGTTGAAGCGCATGAATGAGCGCCTGCTCAATGTCGGATGCTGTGTCTCTCCGTGCTAGTGCTTCCTGGGCAGCTGTATAAATTTCAGTGAGCGATTGGGTTAAATCCGTGGCGTCAAATGCTTCCCAGGGCTTGTTATAATTAGGGCCAGCTGCGTAGGCGATTCCCCAGTAGGCGATAGCACAGTTCTGATCTGCCACTGCGGCTTTTTTGAAACAGCGAACCGACTCTTCATGATTGAAGCCATAACACCAGATGAGACCACGATCGAACCAGAGTTGCGCCTCTGGTGATGTGGTTGAGACAGTCCGACTATAGGAGCCCAGATTGTAATAGTCAGTCATGTGCCGTCTTCTCGTTGCTACGAATGCATAACAAACTGCCTGGCGCGCATTGTCAGCGTCCCAGCCCCTAGATTCCCGTTTTCACGGGAATGACAATCCTTGTTGTGTCATACCTGCGAAAGCAGGTATCCAGACGTATGGGACAGGACGGACTGTTGTTAGTAGCTCTAAGATCCCTATAAGTAGCCCTAGTCTTATAGAAGGCACGCCTCTAGGGACTTTTGTGAGCGACCTCTCAGTTGTGAGCGACCTCTCAGCAACTGCCGGACTGACTCACTGCTTTATAGGATTGCCCCCTTTTCGCGCAGGCGACTGATATCTGCTGAGGCAATGCCCAAGTCTCCTAGGATTTCGTCCGTATGCTGTCCTAGATCTGGGGCAACGTGCCGAACCGAGCCGGGGGTATCGGACAGTTTTGGGCCGATACCGACTTGTTTCACTGTGCCATGTATTGGATCGTCGACCTCAATAATCATTTGCCGGGCTTGCACCTGGGGGTCATGCTCAAGCTCATCAAGGCTGAGCATCTTGCCCACACATTGGTCGGTTTCATTCAGGTAGACAAACCATTCATCGCGCGTTCTGGTTTTCATCGTCTCGACTAGGAACGCTGCGATCTCAGGCCGCTTTTCGTTATCCTGCTGGTAGGGAATCAGATCTTCCCGATCAACCGCGCGGCATAGATTGGCAAAAAACCATGGCTCTATCGATCCCAGGGTTATGTGTTTAGCATCCTTAGTTTCGTACACATTGTAATAGGGGAGTCCTCCCCCAGCGAAAGATTTGCCCCGCTGAGGAATTTCACCGTTGCCATAATAGGCCGACAGGAACTGCACAATCAGATACATACTGCCATCCATCATGGCAATATCGACAAACTGTCCCCGACCCGTTTTTTCTCGGGCAAAAAGGGCGGTGAGCACGCCTATGGCCCCATGCATACCTCCACCCGCATAATCGGCAACCAAGTTTTGCGGAATAACCGGATTGCCATCTTTATCACCAATGAGTCCCAGTGCTCCGGCTTGGGCAATATAGTTCAGATCATGTCCAGCCAGTTTGGCGTACGGGCCGGTTTGTCCATAGCCAGTGATGGCGCAGTAGATGAGACGTGGATTCATCTCTTTCAGCGTGTCGTAATCAATGCCTAAACGCTGGGCTACACCAGGCCGCATTTCTTCGACCAGTACGTCAGCCTCGCGGACCAATTGGTAAAAAATCTCGCGGGCTTCGGAGTCTTTCAAATTAATACCAACGCTCTTTTTATTGCGGTGAAGCGCATTATGAGCGACAGCACCACCAGCGCCGGCCATTTTTGTTCCAGCCGCTCCAGCTTGCTCGGCCCGCCGTCCGGTCGGTGGCCCCGGTTCTTGAACACGGATGATATCAGCCCCGAAGTCCCCTAAAATCATGGTGCAAAACGGTCCGGGCGCGAGTCGGGTCAGATCAAGCACCCTAATGCCTTCAAGTGGTCCGGCCATGCAGATTGCCTCCTTGGCCGTAGCGTTACGATGGGCTGGCTGAGTGGGATAGCCTATCAAATCCCAAAGAAACGACTCGCATTTCCCCCCAGAATCTTGTCCACCGATGCAGCCGGCAAAGACGACAAGGTCTCGCGGGCTTTGCGCACGGGCTCTACAAATCCTTCGGCGTGTGGATAGTCAGAGCCGATAAAGAATTTTTCATCCCCGGCAAACTGTACGATCAACGGGAACATCTTCTCCTCGGGATCGCCGTTAATCCAAATATTACGTTCGAAATATTCCGAGGCCGAGCGTTTCATCTGCGAGGTATGGCCCATGTATTTATAGCGGTAGTCGAGCCGCTCCAGCCATTCTCCAATCCAACCTACCATGGCTTCTATGGTGGCCACCCGTAGGCGGGGAAAGCGCTCCAACACGCCATCGTATACCATGGTGGTCAGGGCCATACGCGGGTCTTGGATGAGATTCATGGTGACGAACATCATGCCCGGATCTCGATCACGGTACCATTCCCTGCCTGTGGAATGCCGATGTCCAGTCAGGTGTATACCCACACTCAAGTCTAGATCTTGTACCTCAGCCCAGATGGGATCGAAGTCCGGATGCCCAAAACTGCGCCCATTGATCGGAGCGGCTGCAACAAAAATCGTACGACAGCCGAGCTTGGCGACCCGCTTGAGTTCACGTACGGCAAGCGGTGCGTCGCGCAGCGAGATATGGGCGGCTGGAAAAAGCCGATCGCTATGACCCGCACACAGTTCAAACGCCCAGGTGTTATAGGCCCGACTCAGGGCGTCGGCAAACACCGGGTCATCAACACTGCCCTCCCACAACAAACCCAGCGTGGGGTAGATCACCTGGGCATGAATTCCTTCGGCATCCAGGAACTGAATCCGCTTATCCATGTCTTGCCAGTCAGGGCTCAGAGCCAGATATTGATCGAAATTACTCACATCCTGGCCGGCCTCTTTCTGTCCATACGCAACCACGGCTGCTAAGAGATCTGCCGTATTGACCATCTTTAAGGGTTTGCCATCAATAAGGATTTTGGGCTCGCCGCTTGCCGGATCATTCTCGACGCGCATGGCTCGGTCCCGAAATGCCGGATCGATGTAGCGAGGGTATAGATCAAGCGGTTCCATAAAGTGGCTATCGCCATCAATCACTTTCATTGCCAAGCTCCTTTCTCGCTGCGCCATAGTATTACTACACTGCGTCTCCAAGATACAGCACAGGTAAGAACGCTTACTCTTGCTGGGATGGGGCGCGCACTGTAGTACAGTAACGATACAGGCGCCAATGAACTAGACGATGAAACACATGTCCCGGAACGAGGCACAAGACTAGAAATCCACAGCCCCTCCAAAAAAGAGACCTGAGCTATGCAGAAAAATTACACCGAGCGCCAACAACGTTTTATCGACATGGCCGCCACCCACGCCGACGATTTTAAAACGCGGGTTGCCCAGCACGACAACGACAGTAGTTTTCCGCATGAAAATGTGGCTGCCATGAAGGCCTCGGGCTATGCCGCGCTGATCGTGCCTGAGGAGTTAGGCGGGGGTGGGGCAGTTCCTTTAGACGTTGCCTTAGCCCAAGAACGCTTGGCGTGTGGGGATTTGCCCATGGCCATTGCGGTCAATATGCATCATATCTCCGTGTCCATTATTGCTGACCTGTGGCGGCTCAACCAAAAAGGTGAGGGCCTTAAGCTCGACGCTATCGAGCCGATGCTCAAGGCTGTTGTCAACGACAAGATTATCTTTGCCGGTCCGGTGAGTGACCCTAAGATGAACAGCTCGGTCGGCTATGGCGGTATCAACGATACGACCCGCCAAGCGAAGAAGGTAGACGGCGGGTATGTGATTAATGGCCGCAGTGGGTTTGGGACCATGTCTGCCTGCGCCGACTATTTGTTGACTACCGCTCGGAATAACGACCCGGAGAAGGGACCTCAGTGCCTGTTGTGTTTCCTGCAGTCCGATACCGAGGGCGTCCAGATTCAAACGAACTGGGACACGATGAGCATCCGCTCGTCGCTCAGTAATGATGTGGTGTGGGACAATGTGTTTATATCGGAGGATGCAGCGGTCCCCCGACCCGTACAAACCTGGGATGCATTATCCAATATCATTGCCGCCTGGTGGGTGGCTTCCGGCCCGGCTTGTTATCTCGGCCTCGCTCAGGCTGCGCGTGATTATGCCATGAGCTGGGTAGCAGGGCGGACTCAAGAGCCGTTTGATCAGCCCATGACGCACTACCCTGGCAATCAACTGCTGGCGGCGGAAATGGAAATAGGTCTGCGCTCTGCGCGAGCCATGTTGCATCAAACAGCCGCAGCGCACGATGATATTGCGGCGCGCAGTCAGGATGACCTGGTTAATCTGATTTCCTGTTATCAATTTGTCATGGAGAGCTGTGTACAGGTCGTGGATCAAGCCATGCGTATGGTCGGTGGGGCAGCATTGTTTAAAAAGAATCCCATGGAACAGATGTATCGCGACGTGCGCGCCGCTATCATCCATCAGCCCTTTGCCGGTACTGAAGGTAAGGCCTTGCTCGGCCGACGGGCCTTTGGTTTGCCGGTGTATACCACGCCGCGCTTTGTGTAAGTCAGGAGCTGACCGGACTGCGGCATGAATTTTCAATACACTCCTGAACAAGAGAAATTTCGAGCCGACTTGCACAGCTGGCTGGAAGTTCATCTGCCATCAGAGTTGTGCGTCGAGGATGCGATGGATGAACGCGTTGCACCCGACCGGGAGACGTTTGACAAACGCCGTGCCTGGCAACGCAAAATGTATGAAGGTGGCTGGGTCGGCATTCCCTGGCCCACAGAGTACGGCGGGCGCGGAGCAGGGTTGATGGAACAGGTAGTGTTTGACGAGGAGTACACACGGGCGCGGGCGCCTATCCTACCTGGCTTCTCGGGCATTGCGCTGTGTGGCCCAACCCTCATGCAGTGGGGGGCGGCTGCGCAAAAAGAAAAATTCCTACGGCGCATACTGCGCGGCGACGATATCTGGTGTCAGGGTTATTCAGAGCCCGGTGCAGGTTCAGACTTAGCCAGCCTGCAAACGCGAGCCGTGGAAGATGGCGACGAGTTTGTGGTGAACGGCCAGAAAGTCTGGACCTCGGGCGCGCAGTACGCGGACTGGATTTTCATGCTCGTTCGTACCGATCCTGATGCGCCCAAACATAGAGGCATCAGCTATTTGCTGGTTGATATGAAAACACCCGGCGTGACAGTACGGCCCCTGGTCCTGATAAACGGCCATGCCCATTTTAATGAGATTTTCTTTGAAGATGTCCGCGTGCCTAAAGCAAATCTTGTTGGACCGTTGAACGAGGGCTGGAAGGTGACCATCACCACGCTCATGTTTGAGCGCGGGATCGCAGGCGGCGGCAGCCAGGGTGATCAAATCAAGCGCTTGGCTCAGCTCGCACATCAGGTCGAGGTCAATGGTGAGCCGGCCTGGAGCCAGTCCTGGGTGCGTCAACGCATCGCTCAACTGGCGATTGAAAATGAAAGTCTCAAATACACTCGTTTGCGGGGGCTGACCAAACAGCTCAAAGGACAACCTCCGGGTCCCGAAGGGTCGATGCTGAAACTGTGTAGCTCTGAGCTGGGGGTGCGGATTGCTGCGTTTGCCAGCGAGTTGCTCGGGCATAATGCCGTGGTAGACCTCCCGTCAGAAGCCGTGCCCGACGCGCTGCGCTGGGTCAATCGCGTGCTGAGCGCGCGGCAGTATACGATTTCTGGGGGTACGAGTGAGATTCAGCGCAATATCATGGGCGAGCGGGTGTTAGGCTTGCCGAAGGGCTGAGGGTGCCATTGGCGAGGTGTCTTTTTAACCCGTTTTTCGCTACGGAGGGTGCTCTATGCTACGCATTGAGCTTGAGCAGGAGGAAGAGGGCCGTTGGATTGCCGAAATCCCGGACTTAGCAGGGGTCATGGCCTACGGGGCCACACCGGAGGAAGTCCGGGCCAAGGTTGAGGCGCTTGCGCTCCGCACCCTTGCTGACAGGCTTGAACATGGCGAAACCGTGCCCGAGCTTGGGGAACTTTTTGTTACCGCATGAGTACGTGGTGATCGTCACGGGCTCGCTGTGTTCTTGCGGCTCTCAACCGTATCGGCCGGACAATCAAACGCCAGTCCGGTTCTCACCGTGTTGCTCACGCGGGCAGCCCTCGCTTCCATGTTCGGTGCATGACTACTGGTTTTATCGGTAGCACACAGGGAGGCAACTCACTCCTTTTTCCTTGATGTTTTCCTCTCGAACGATACAATGAGTTGAACGAAGTTAAACTCCGAGGACGGCTATGCCACGCACCACTGAAACCATAGGATTTTCTGTCCCGCCGCCCATTGCCAGGCAGGTTGAGCGCTTGGCAAAAGCTGAGCACCTGACCAAGAGCGAACTTTTTCGTGACATGGTGCGCGTGTATAAAAAGTACCACGATCAGCGCGAGGCATTCGATGAAGCCTGGGCCATGAAGCTTATCCGGGAAGCGCAGGAAGAAGAGCGCAGGAATCCCATGACCAAAGAAGAACTCATGCGGGAAGAAGCGGAATTGAACCGGTATGCGTCTGCCCAGGCGAAAAAAATGGGCATCAAAGAAAAAAATATCGACCGCATCATTCACGAACACCGCAAAGAGCGACGCCATGCGCGCCGTTCTTGATGCAAATGTGCTTATTTCAGCCTTCGTGTATCCACGGGGACGGGTTGCACCTGTCTGGCGGGCATCGCTTTCCCAACGCTACATACTTGTTACTTCTCCCGAGATTGTCACTGAGCTCGCCGAGGTGCTGCGTCGAACGTTCGGACCATGAAGACCGGCGCACTGCCCGCTGCAACGCCGTCCGCAACACGATAGTCGAAGGGCTGCGGAATTTCCGCCCGCTGCCTGCCTGTCACGACATCGTGGATCGCATCTTCGCATTGGTAGACGGCATTGCGATCAATGCGCTGCTGGATCCTGCACGGTGGACACGCATGCGTCAGCTCACCGTCTTGCGCGAGGGGCTACAAGATGTCCTTGCCCGCCATTGAAACGCTGGAGATCAGAAAGGAGTACCCCATGGCGACTTCGAGCCACTTCGAGAACGACGAGAGCCGAGACCAGTTTCTCGCTACGCCCAGACTTGCTGTCCTTCTGACCAATCGCCAAGAGGGAACCCCCATGGGGGTTCCGATCTGGTTCGACTGGGACGGCGAGGTCGTGCGGATGTTCGCCGACGCTTCTACGCCGAAGGTGCGCCGCCTCCGCCGCGATCCGAAAGCCTCGGTACTCGTGACAAACCATCTCGACGAGCCGGAACGATGGGTGGCGTTCGACGGCTGTGTTTCGATAAGTGACACCGGCGGCTTCGAGTTGGCCGAGCGGATCGCGCCACGGTACTGGGACCTCGAAGATCCTGCGAAGCGACAGATGCTCGAAGTCTGGCGAAGCGGCCGTGACGGGTTCTGTTTACTGACCCTCGAGCCGACGAAAATTCGTACCGGGGGTTAACTCGAACCTGGTCCAGCCGAGAGCGCATCGTGAGTAAAGCACTCTATTCAGTGATCAATCCGGTCGTGAAGTGCATTCTACGCTCGCCACTGCACGGAGTCCTGAGCCGCAACACTCTCCTCTTGGAATTCAAGGGCCGAAAGAGCGGAAAGACCTATTCGACGCCGGTGAGCTATCACGCCACGGATGGTCATCTACATTGCTTTACCGACAGGAGTTACAAGTGGTGGCACAATCTCCGCCACACTGATGAGGTTAAACTGACGCTCCGGGGCCGCAATATCGTCGGAAAGCCTAGCGTGCTGGCGGATAGCTCGACGCGGGTGCAGACAGCCCTCCATGACTTCCTGGTGGCGACACCCCGCGATGCGCCCCATGCCGGAGTTGCGCTTGACGGGGATGGACGCCCCATCGCTTCGGATATCGCAGAAGCAAGTAAGCGGTTGGTCTTCATCTCGATTAAGATTCTGGACTAGCTGGCCTCTCAAACATGTGGAGTCTATCCCTTTATTTTTGAAACTGTAACTTCCTGTTCAAATGCGCCCGCTGGTCCAAGGACCGAGAATCCCTGAGGGTGTAACAGACTACTGGATGCTTTCGTCGATATCAGACTACCTGAGGGATATTGGCCGAACGTCATTGCATGAGGATTTGACTATCACTCCTGCTGGTGGAGCGCAGAAGATTAACTACATGGTTGCTCTTCTGGCGTCTGAGCAACTCAGAGTCCTGGCACTTCTTGATGAAGAGCCACGTGCGAGAGAGACGAAAGATGACATTGTAAAGGCAAAGCTAATTAGAGAACAGAATGTCATGTTCGTTTCAGAGGCGTTTGAAGACAGTCCATCACCGCAAGCCGATATCGAGGACTTGCTCGATTCTGATGTGTATATCTCTTTGGTCAAAGAAAGTTACTCGCAAGAGCTAAAAGGCAAGTCTCTTAATCTGAACGCGAATATCCCCCGGATATCGAAACATGTTGAAGCTGCTTTCAAGGGCTTGACCATAGAATTCCACAAGACAAGGCCGACGCGTCTCCTGCTAAAGAAGATGGCGTCTAAGCCTGAAAGTATTCTGACACAGAATTCACAGCAGAGGTTTGAAAAGATTTTCTCCGCCATTAATGAACGGTTGGAGAGAAACCTTGCTCGTAAAGATTTGCCTTTTGGGTGACGGCAACTGTTCGGGGTGAATTGGGCATTTAGTGAGACGGGTCGTGAGACGGAGCCAATCAAGCCGAGGCACTCCGCCCTGAGCCTTGCCTGTAAGTGCCGAGGGCCTAGGGAGGTTTAATAGCCGAGCGCGCGTGCGGCCCCGTCTAATACCACGGGCACGGACCAGGCTGTGCGGGCGAGCCGAATGTCGTCGCTTCGGCCTGCGGCGTACAAGCCCGCCGCACTCATCCAAAAGGCTACTGAGCGCAGTTGGTACAGCATGCCGTAGTACTGACAGACCGCTTCGTCGATCTCGATCCCAGTGGCTTTCTCATAGTCCCGGAAGAAGGCCTCCCGCTCGACAAGATGAGACAGCAACTCACTTCCCTCACGGTTGAGGTCAGTAAGCACATAGGCCACATCGTACATCGGGTCTCCGACGACCTGTAGCTCCCAATCTAGGACGGCAGAGATTTGATCGTTGTCGATCAACAGGTTGCCGGTGCGATATGCTCCGTGGACCAGCGTGAGGCGTTTGGTTACAGGGGCGTTGGCCTTCAGCCAGCCGATGAGGTCTATGAGGATCGGATGGGGCTCCTGCTGAGAGAGTTTTACCAGCTCGCACCATTTTTGTACTTCGCGCCGCGCAAAGTCTTTTCCGGGCTCAGGTACGCCCAAGAACGACAGACCGACCGCCTGCCAATCGATGGTATGCAGCGTGGCTAGAGCAGAGGTAAAGCTCTCAGGAAGTTTTCCCCGCTCTGCAGCCTCAGCGTAAAAGCGTCTGCCGGCCGAGCCCCAGGGGCTGGGACACGTTCCGGCGACTTTCTCCATGACAAGAAACGGCGTGCCCAGAATGCTCGGGTCACTTTCATACCAATACGGCTTAGGGGTTGGAAGTGGCGTGGACTCCAAACACTGCAGAACGCGGAACTGCTCGCCCAGGTCCGAGAAGTGCCGCAACAGCGCATTGCCTGGATCACGTCGCAGGCACAGCCCTTGAGTTTTCGGTATGCCGTTCTCGGTCCAGTGCGCGTCAAAGAGCCAGGTTTCGTGGGACCAGCCCACAGCAATCCGCTCTAACGCTTCGAGGCGAAGGTCCGACGCATTTTGCAGCTGTGTCTCAATATACTGGCGGATACGTTCCGCCATGTCTTGGTCGTCAGCAGCCTGTTGCACCGTGCTCATGCTGCGTACACCATCTCGCGATCGACGCGCGCGCGAAGTCGCACCCGGACCCGACCCATGAGGCTCTCAAAGCGCTCCTCACCTAGCTCGGATCGGGTTGCATATAATGTTTCAATCAGATGGGACACACTCGTTGTGTCGAGGGCTTGGCGCAAAGTCTTCACAGCGGCCTGAAGGGAAGGGGGCGTATCTTGTGAGCCGGTAAGTTGATCGAGCTCCTCGGCGAGTTCTTTTAAATCGTCTTGACTCGTGGCGGCATGTTCGTCTGCCAGTCGTAACTGACCAGCGAGTTTTTGTAATACGACCGCCGCCATGAACGCTTGTGTCTTGGGGTAGGCTGCCTCAACTGCCGGTCCGATGTCTTTTTTGAGCGTCCGAGCGATCCGCTCTAAGAGTTCGTCTGGAGCCAGTTGGATATAGTCAGACATCAGGCGTTGACTCCATTTGCTGTTCGGGCATTCCGGCGCATGCGGGACCAACGATGGACGGGCCACATGTCTTGGTCCTCGCCATGACCGCTCTCGCCGTTGATGTTCCACTCAATCAGGCTGTTGATATCGATAAACGTGTGGCGATTAATCACGAGCCGACTCAGCGGCTTACCCATAGCATGGAGTTCGCGTCCCTCGGTATCGCTCGCTTGGATCTCGACGCGCGTGATCCAACCATTTGCGCTGTCCCGCTCAAGACGCCGCTCGCCTTGGGTCAGCGGTAGGGTCCGTCCATCGCGGCGGAGAAAGCCGTAGGCGACTGGATTACGCTCTTTCTCAACGTTCGTGACCGCGAGAAATCCGTGCTCAGGACTGGCTACACCCGTGACATAGGCCGCCTGACGCGGGCGGTCCTCCCGCCGTCGTCCCCAGGTACGATCGCGCACGGCAAGACAATCGATAGCAATGGTCTCACCGTGTAGTACGATCTGCCCGCTCACGCGCCCGATCTGATCGAAATGGTGCGAACGTCCAAATGTCGAGCCGGTGCTGGTCAGGGGCTCGGGTGGCATCACGCCATCGAAGCGCAACGACGCCTGAAGACGCCCGTCATCGTTATAACCCAGCGCGTAGGACATACACGGTTCGATTACGCGGATTGAAACGCCTGTGGGCAGAGTAATGTCGTTCAAGTCTTGATCGCGCGGCATCTCAAGAGCCGTGTAGTTCGCCGAGTAGAGGATCTCCCACGGCAGATGGGCTGAGTCGTCCCAGATCCAAGCACCGCCTGCTACCGTGCCAATATTGGGCCGCACCATGGTGTAGAACCAACCGCCCAAACGACGCTCTGGGTGAGAAAATGAGAACCACGCAGTCTCGGTTGCCCACCAGTCGCTGGCCATCTCTTCGAAGTGGAAGCAGTCGTCACGTTCAGTGAATATCCGTTGCTCAGCCATGCCTCTCTCTTTATGCGAAGCCGGAATGTTAAGCAAATACAGAGTGAAGCCCAGCCTCCCTCATTGTCTGTTGTAGAATTCCCCGTGGCGCCATATCGACCAGAAACTGCGCATCCCTCGCGGAGTGGGGATCTTCCGTTATGACTGTACTGAGACTTACCCCGTAGTCTTCGACGCGTACTTGCCCGCGTTCAGCAAGCGAATCGCCTACGTCGGAAAATTTCTTTAGATGACCTCGCCATCAGCGAAGGCACTAAGAGCTAGCTATTCGGGAAGTTCTACACCGGAGCCACCCATTTCAGTGGGAACATCCTTCTGTTTTGTAATGCCGTCGTGGATGCGCAGCACCGTTTCTTCGTAGAAGACGTGAACCCCAGGCTGGAAGGGCAGGTCGGGTATCACTGCGGCGTACACATCCGTAAGGCCCATCCCTGGGTGCTCGGTAAATACGTGCCCACCACACGTTTTGCACCACTTGCGGTGACTGTTGTCAGTCTTGGCATAGCTGGCCAAGTTGTCAGCGCCCTGGGTGACCACAACCGCGTCGGGCTGCCACAGGGTGAATGCGTTGACCGGCCCTGCCGACCAGTGGCGGCACGACTCACAATGGCAGTAACCCATGGCAGCGGGCGCGCCGGTTACTGTCAGTTGGACCGCACCACAGAAACAACTCCCGTTGTAGGTATTCTCACTCATAACTTCCCTCCTCTATATGATTGCATTT
>CAUZQN010000014.1:0-12759 GCA_963581605.1 uncultured Binatia bacterium (SeqCode) | reverse complement strand
CGCCCGTGTGACCTGATGATCAGCTGAGCGAAATACAGCAATCATTTTCGAATCGGTAAAGTCGAAGACATAGCGGATACGGCGTAAAACATCATTGTTAGTCATGGATATGTCCTGATTCAAAGTACATCTTAAACCACCGCATAAATAAGAAAGCCTCCGAGCAAAATGACCCCGAATCCAGCAAAGCGCCCAAAGGTTGAGACGAAGCTGAGCGCCCATGTCATCAAACCCTTGAATCGAGAGCGGCCCATTATTCCCAATATAATCGCGCCAGTGACCGTAAGCCAACCAAGGACTTGTAAGGCAACCGGATAGTGAGATTCGGCGGCGTATGTTATGAGCGCTGTACCCAAAACTAGCCTGACCACGACCGCTAAGACATGCAGGCCAAGTGATTCAGAATGACTGATAATCAGGCCAAAGATGGAATCAGGGTTAACAAGAATCACTACTCCTAAAAGCAGAATCGAGATACCACATAGTAAAATAATATAGCTCATTGGCAATAGCTCCCTGCAACCGAACGTCTCACATGAGCGGCGGCTTGCTGCGTAGCCGAGCGCAGCAGTAAAGCGTCGGTCTCGATACGGTGGTTAGGAGCCACTAACAGCACTCCGTCTTGTCCCGTAGGCCTCGATACCTGCTCGCGCAGGTATGACACAAAAAAGACTATCATTCCCGTGAAAACGGGAATCCAGGGAGGAGGGGCTGGGGCGCTGAACGTACTCCAGGCAGTCTTATTATGCATTCTAAGGGATATAATAAAGTTTGACCATGGCCACTATGAAGCCAATAGTGACCAGGATTGTTCGTGCATAAGCAAGCAAGTTATTAATCTTAGCCATTCTATTATTCTCGCGAGCGAGTTCTGTTCGTTCCCTGGAAAGATCGGTCAGCAGCACTGCCATCTCAGATTGATTCATCTATTAACCACCTACTACGGTATCTTTGTCTTGGATACGTCCGATTCTATAAGAGTCCACAATACTAATGAGCCAAGAAATGATTAATACCGCCGTAGCTGCGTTTAGTAGTTGCGCTTCAGTGCCCGATGGTTGCTTTAATAATAATTCTGAAATCGCTGCAATATCCGCTTGGACTTCACCGCCTTGGATTTTGTCGATTATTTGTAGAGTCCGCTCTAACGTCTTTGTTATCAAAAGATAAAGCCCGACACCTGCACTGCCCGCAAAAACGACACCAGAAATATACTTCTTCAAATGAAAATGCCCAATACCAGGAAATACAAGAGCCGATAATAGGCCCGCTTTCGTTGACTTCTTCATTTATCTCACGCGGTTTCCGGCAATTTTTTCGCCAAGTCTGGCCCCTACTAAGGCAAGGAAAAAGGCAATCACTCCCCCGACTAACATTTTAGTAAGACTGAAATGAATGAAACTATAGGGTGTAAAAATTGACAAACATAACATAATAGATACAGACAAAAACGCGCCGACTGCAGGTTCATGAATGCGAATCCCTGGAGAAATCAATCCGATGATGAAACCGCCGATAAAAAAGCTGACAAGGTTCAGTACGCCTTGCAGGATGAAATACAGGCTACGTGATAAGAACCTGCCTATAACAACGTTGCCTACGAGTCCGCCCAGAATGAGTTCTACGCCGATGAAAATGGCGACGCTGGCAAACATCCATTTTTTTGAAAAAGACTGCTCATTTGGATCATTCATTTGCATCTGCTTATTTCTTACACCTAGTGTTGGCTCAATCTCAGACCGGCCCGCTACGCAGAATCTCCTTACGTTCTAACTCCTGCACCTCGTCTGTTGTATAGCCGAGCCACTGTGTCAGGATCTCGGCGTTATGCTCGCCCAGCGTCGGGGCCTGCAGATCCAGGGTATCCGGAAATTCCGAAAACCGCAGCGCGAAGCCCGGTACGTCGAGATCTCCGAGTATGCGATCGTGCACAGTCCGGACCGTTCCGCGTTGGCGCAAGTGGGGATGCTGCAGCGCCTCGGGCACTGACAGAATCGGTGCGATCGGCACGTGATGCTCCTTGAGCGTCTCCATCGCCGCATCATCACTCGGCTGGGAGCGGATCCAGCCCTCGATAATCACCACCAGCTCATCCAGGTTGTTCATCCGCGCTTCATTGTCGGTAAATCGTGGGTCCCGTGCCATTTCCGGCTGCCCCATCGCCTGACACAGTTTCGTCCAATGCTGCTCTAATGGCGCGATGAGGATCATATAGCGCTCGCGCCCCTTGAACACTCCCGCTGGAGACGCGTACCACGAATGCGCCCCGGAGCGCGTCGGATTTATCTTCCCCTTACTCAAACTGTACATCTGGAAGCTGGCTTCATGGTAATGCGCGTAGGTGTCGAGCAGTGAGAGGTCTAAGCGCTGCCCGCGCCCGGTGCGCTCGCGGTATAACAACGCGGCGCAGATCGCACCCATCGCATGCGCTCCGGTTGAGACGTCGCCCATCGCCACCATCGGAAACATGGGTGGCCCGTCCTTCTCGCCGCCCATCGACGTAATCCCCGAGTACGCCGCTCCCACCCAGTCGAAGCCGGGCTCATGCGCCAGCGGTCCCGTCTGCCCAAAGGCGGAAATCGAGCACATGACCAGCCGCGGATTGATTTTGCTCACTACGTCATAGCCGAGTCCCAACCGCCCGATCACTCCTGGGGCGTAGTTCTCCACCAGCACATCGACTTTCTCGACGAGTCCCTTGAGGATGGTGAGGCCCTCTGGCGTCTTGGCGTCAAGGCACAAGTCCTTCTTGCCGCGATTGTGTTGGACAAAATAACCGCTGCGGCCGTTGATCACGACTGGGCCGACGCGCGCGCCGTCGCCCGCCGGAGCCAGCTCGACCTTGATGACCTCGGCCCCCATTTCCGCTAGCATCAACGTGCACGTCGGTCCTGCCACAATCTGTGAGAAGTCCAGCACCTTGTAGCCATCGAGTACATGTTTCGGCTGATTCATCGCGACCCCCCAACTTCTACACCGCTATTGACTGCGACTTCGGTCCAGGTCCTTTGGGCCATAGCTCCCTCCTTGTTGTGCTCGGGGCTCACTGATACCACATCGACGCGCAGGTCTCCAAGCGTCTAACCAAACGTCTGGCCCAGCATGTAGCATGGACACTGCGCCGCTTCCAACAGAGATTGGGTAGCCCAAATGGGCGGGGAGGAAGGTTACTTCGGATATGACGTTACGCAATCGAACACACGTATTAACCGGGCCAGCCGTTTCCGGTACAGGGCTGGATCTTTCCCGTCCTCTTTCGCTCCTCTCGCCGTAACGACCAGGAGATCCGCCGCTGAGGAAGCAGTCAGACCGGCTTTCTTGAGGTTGAGCTCCCCCTGGCGCGCTGCCTCCTGTAAGACCCGAGCGAGGGTCCGTGCAAAACGCTCGGTTTCTTCACGATAGACGTTCGCGGCCAGTCCCGACCCCGCCTGGATGATCTCATCTGCGTGAGGAGCGGCGACAATCATCTCGAGCGGCTTCACTGACCAGGCTTCAAAGGCCGCAGTGATACGCTTCCAGACTGGACTGGAGCGTTGCAGCTCCACTTCTGCCTCCTGCAGACAGGAAACGAGGAGATAGCGCGCAAGCGCCAGAAAGATGGCCGACTTGTTCTCAAAATGCTCATAACAGGGCGGGTCTCGAAATCTGGGCCAGGCGCGCGATGTCCTCCATCCGCGTCCGGGCGGCCTCCAAAATCGCCGCGCGCCGGCTTTCGATGCGTGTTTGTTCTCCAGTCTTGCTCATGATCGAGACATCATGACAGACCCTTCCAGTCTGTCAATTTTCTCACCCCCTCAGCACCCCTGTAGGGATATGGGGTAAAAATTATTTCGCATGTAATAATAACTTATTGACAAACTAACTCAATCTGTCGGAATGTAATTCCAAGAAATCTAAGGAGACCTCAAAGCTGAAGGAGGAGCAAGCATGCCGTGAAGTGAAAAGGATGTTCCAGATCAAACCGGACGCATCGCAATTGTCACCGGGGCGAACAGTGGAATAGGACTTGAAACTGTCCGCGTTCTCGCGCAGAAAGGCGCGCAGGTTATCCTCGCCTGCCGCAATCAAGAAAAAGGCGAGGCTGCGTGTGCGGATATTACACAAAGCGATCCTCAGGCCAAAGTTGAATTTCAACCTCTCGACCTGGCCAGTTTGGAGTCGGTTAAAATCTTCGCTGAGGGCTTTAGCGCTGCTCACCAACGCCTTGATCTCCTGGTCAACAACGCGGGTCTCATGATGCCGCCCTTCAGTAGAACTGCAGATGGCTTCGAAACCCAGTTTGGCACAAATCATCTCGGTCACTTTGCGCTGACCGGTCGCCTGCTGCGGACATTGCTGCAGACTGCAGGTTCACGAGTCGTGACAGTGAGTAGCCTCGCGCACCGTTACGGACCAATCAATTTTCAGAAGCTGAACACTGAGCAGGGCTACTCGCCAACCAAAGCCTACGGGTATAGCAAGCTCACGAATTTGTTGTTCATGCGAGAGCTGCAACGGCGTTGTACCCAAGAGTCAAACTCCACGCTCTCCGTAGCAGCCCATCCTGGGTCGACGAGAACTAATCTCCAGCAGTACTCAGCTCTGTTTCGGTGGAGTATGAAGCTGCCCTTCATAGCGCAAGAGTCTGCTGCAGGTGCGCTGCCTACCCTGTATGCGGCAACTGCGGGAAATGTCTCCGGTGGCGACTATTATGGTCCTCACGGTTGGTTCGAGTTAACTGGCCCTCCCGGCAAAGCGTATCTGAGCAAACATGCTCGTAACGACGAAAACGCCCACAAAATCTGGGAATTGTCGGAGCAGCTCACTGGTGTAACGTACGCTGTATAGCTGCTGAGGAGAAAGACAGCATCATGAAAGCCTTCCTCTTCCAGGTGGGGGAGATTATTGTCCAAGAGACCACCGACTTCCTCGCAACCCCAAAGGAGAACCGGTATGAAGTACAATCCGGCGGCCCCCGAAGTGAAAGAGAATCCGGTTCCGTATTATGCCTACCTACGGGCGCATGCGCCGGTGTACCACCTCGAGGACCTGGGCTGGCTGGCTATTAGTCGCTATGCGGATGTGGACTTTGTCCTCGTTCACGACTCTCCTCGGCGAACTGGATCCCGTGCCGGAAGCCCCCGGGCTGATAGCTTCGGACCCGCCGGTGCACACAGGGCACGCGCCAACTGGCCCACTCCTTGACAACAGTTCTGGATGACCAGATTGATCCGTTACCCAGATCCAGCTGTGGCAATCGGCATATTCCACTCCGTGGCGATGTCACTCCGTGGCGATGCGTTCATCAATTTGTTACGGTTGTGAAAATTCAGATGCAGTACAGTAAGATCCAAGTGATTTGCAAGTCATTGGAAGGAATACATACACGGAGGATTGAAATATGAGTGAAGCGCCGGAAAAGCCCCTGATCAACACCATGGACGGGCTCTCGAAGTCCAGGAAGCCGCAAGAATACTACGAGGGCATCAAACAGAAGTTTGCTGAGGAGCGCGACCTGAGGCTGAACTACCGACCGGAAGGCACGGCGCAGTACACGTCCGACCTCACCGGTTCGATGGCAGAATACGAAATCGCCACCTACGGCGGCGAGATCACACCCCGCGAGCCCATCAACGATACGGTCGAATGCCTGTTCATCGGAGGCGGATTTTCTGCGCTGCTCACCTCCGCCCGGCTGCGGGAGTATGGCGTTGAGAGCATCCGCATCGTGGAGCGAGGAGCAGACGTAGGGGGCACGTGGTACTGGAACCGCTACCCCGGTGTGGCCTGCGACGTGATAGCGTATGACTACTTGCCTCTGCTCGACGAGATGGACTATGTGCCCAAGGACCATTACGCCAAGGGCCCAGAGATCTTCGCCCACTGCCAGGCTATTGCCAAGAAGTACAACTTGTACGAATTAGCCGTCTTCCAAACAACGGTGACTTCCACCATATGGGACGAAGAGGAAGAGATGTGGCACCTCACCACAGACCGAGGCGACCATATGCAGGCGCGCTTCGTGATCTGTGCCAACGGTACCCTGTCCAAGCCTAAGCTGGCCAAGATCAGCGGCATGGAGTCCTTTCAGGGCCACTGGTTTCACACTTCACGCTGGGATTATGATTACACAAAAGAAGATTTATCGGGCCTGGAAGACAAAGTCGTAGGCATCATCGGCACCGGAGCGACAGCAGTCCAGGCCGTACCCGGCCTCGGCGCAGCGTCCAAGGAGTTATACGTATTCCAACGTACGCCGTCCTCGATTGACATCCGAGATGACTGGCCGACCGATCCCAACTGGGCGCGCAGGCTCAAGACCGGCTGGCAGGCCAAGCGGCGCGCGCGGGCGATGATGGGACCGCAGCTGACCGAGGAACAGCAGGCGGCGCGGGCGAGCATGCCCCGTGAGGAGAAGATCAGGCGACAGGAGAATGCCAACATCGACTATATGATGCGGATCCACAAACGCATCGATGAGGTCGTAAAGGACAAGGCCACGGCTGAGTCACTCAAGCCGTGGTATATGTTCATGTGCAAGCGCCCGTGTTTCCACAACGACTACCTGCCGACGTTCAATCGGTCCAACGTCCACCTGATCGACACTACGGGCAAGGGCATCACCCAGATCACGGAGCAGGGGCCGGTGTTCGACGGCAAACAGTATGCACTCGACCTCCTTATCTACGCCACGGGCTTCGAGGTGCAGAAGACGGGCATTTACAACCAGATCAAAGGTGAGAACGACCTCGACCTGAATGATAAATACAGCGACGGCATCCGCACCCTTCTGGGCATCCACTCGCAGAGCTATCCCAACCTGTTCATCATGGGCGGCTACCAGGCGTCGTTCCAGTTCAACCTGACGGACATGCTGCAATCACAGGGCGATCACATCTCGGCATGCATCGACTACGTGCGTAGCCATGGCTATCAGTCCATCGATGTCACGCCGGAGGCGGAGGAGTGGTGGGTGCAAGAAGTTATCCATCATCGCGGCAAGACCAGCCGCAACGAGGACTGCACTCCCGGCTATTACAACTTCGAGGGCGAGTTCCAGCGGCGCCAGGACGGCAACTACAACGGCGGCTTCCCCCAGTACGTCAGCCATATGAAAGACATCAAGACGGAAATGGAAAAGCACTTCGTCTTTACTCAGAGGTGAGAAGCCCGTGCTCCTTCAGACTAGACCCGAGAAAAAGGAGACTACATGAAATTCATGTATTTCTTTCTACCCACGCTGCCCGCAACCATGGAAGAGCGCCGCAGATTACGTCCGATCGCTAACGATCCGGATCGCTGGCAGCGCATGATCCAGGAGGTGGTCGAGGTCAGCCAACTCGCGGAAGAGGTCGGCTTCGATGCGGTCTGTTTCCCGGAACATCATCTGCATAGTGAAGGCATTGAGATGGGTAGCCTGCCGGTACTCACTCAGCATGTCATCCATAACACCAAACGAATCAAGGTCGGCCCGGTCGGCTATGTGCTGCCGGGTTGGAACCCGCTGCGCCTTGCGCTCGAAATTGCCTGGCTGGATCAACTGACTAAGGGCCGGACCTTTGTTGGCTTTGCGCGTGGTTATCAGTCGCGCTGGCTCAACCAAATGGCCCAGAAGATCCACGTCGGCGCCACGTTGAGTGACCAGAGCGAGGCGGACCGTATCAACCGCGAAGCATTTGAAGAAGTATTCCAGATTCTCAAATTGGCCTGGGGCGACGAGCCGTTTCGCTTCAAGGGCAAGTATTATGAATACCCCTCGCCCCAGGAAGGTACCCCGTGGCAGGCCCACGAGTGGACGCGCGAATGCGGCTTTCCGGGTGAGGTCGACGAACAGGGCCGTATCCAGAAGATCAATGTCGTGCCTAAGCCGTTCCAACGACCGCATCCGCCGCTGTTCCAAGCCTTCTCAGCCAGTGAGGAGACCATACGCTGGTGCGCGCGTGAGGGAATCATACCAACGATTTTGACCTCGCAACCACCACAAGTACGCAAGCTGGTCGAAGCCTACCATACCGAAGCCCAGCAGGCCGGACGTGATGTGAAGTTTGGTGAGAACGTCGGCGTCGTACACGCCATGTATTTGGCTGAGAATAAGGAGCAGGCGCGCAAGCTTGCCGAAGACGGCATCTGCGGAGCGGCATTCAGAAACTTCTTCTATCATTTCGGCTTTTTTGAAGCCTGGCGCGAGCCAGAAGACGAAGCCAAGTACCCCAGCGGCAAAGTCAAACTGCCGGTCGAAGAGTGTACTATTTCCCGTATGGAACGCGCAGACTTTGCCTACCTCGGTAGTATCGAAGACGTACAGCGCAGCCTGGATGCCATGGTCGCAAACGTCAGCCCCGAATGGTTTATCTGGCAGGGTGACCAGGGGTTCCTACCAATTGACGAAGTCAAACGCCAGGTCGAAACCTTCGGCAAGAAATTGTTGCCACGCTATAAATAGGAAAGGAATGGCGTAAGTTCGGAAAGGCTGTTAGCATTTTTAACCATTTACTATCATGCACTGTCTGCAAAACACCTGAAGGAGGGGTCAGATGAGCGGATACACAATTATTGACGTCGATACCCATGTTACCGAAAGTCCGGACCTGTGGACCAGTCGGGCGCCGGCTTCGATGCGCGACCAAGTGCCACGTATCGAAACCAATAAGGATGGCAGCCTGTCCTGGATTGTGGGTGGAAGCCCGATGTTGGCCAACCCGGGCATGACCGCGACCGCCGGGGTGGGGAATTTCAAGAACCCGCCTAAGAACTACGACGAGATGCACCCAGGCGCGTACGATGCCAAGGAACGGCTGAAGTATATGGATACAATAGGCATCTGGGCCATGGTCATGTACCCGAACGTGGGCGGGTTCGGCGCCCAGGAGTTCTTAAAGTTGGGTGACCGCGAACTGATGCTCACCTGCGTACAGATCTACAATGATTGGCAAACCGAGTGGGCGTCGGCCGACTCCCGCCGCTTGCTGCCGATCACATCGCTGCCGTTCTGGGATGTCGACGCCGCAGTCACGGAAGTCCGTCGCTGCGCCGCCATGGGGCATAAGGGCATTCTGTTCACGGGCGAGCCACAATCCTTGGGCCAGCCGTTTTTGGGCGATCCGCAATGGAATCCGTTGTGGAAGGTCGCGGTCGAGCTGGATCTGCCGCTCAGCTTCCACATTGGGTCGGGGAATATGGAGCTGGGCCTGCTGAAAGACAAGATCGCCGCCTACGGCCGCATGGCGGCTTTTACCGAACTGTCGGTCGATATCTTCCTGCGCAACGGCATGCAGCTGAACGACTTGATCATGTCCGGCGTGCTGGCCCGCTATCCTAAGATTAAGTTCATATCGGTCGAGAGTGGCATCGGCTGGATTCCGTTTGTGCTCGAAGCGCTCGATTACCAGTTCCTCGGCAATGATGTGGCAGAGGAGCGCCCGGAATTCGACTTGCTGCCGTCGGAGTATTTCGCCCGTAATATCTACGCCTGCTACTGGTTCGAGCAGATCGCACCACGGCGTCTGATTGACAAGGTCGGCGTCGACAATATTCTGTTTGAGACCGATTTTCCGCATCCCACGTCGCTGTATGGTGACGAAGTCCACGCGCGGATTAAAGGTGGCCTATCCGACTGTGAAGAGTCGGTGCGGCGCAAGATCCTGTGGGAAAACGGCCAGAAGTTGTACAAAGTCGAGCAGCCGACGGCCGAGGACGAGGCGAAGCGCGAAACCGTCGCCGCCGCCGCGTAAAGCGCGACAACCAAGAGAAACCCTCACCCACGTCCGCTGACGCAGCCGCCGCCCTCTCCCAGTGGGAGAGGGAAACAGGAACGAAGCGACTGTGGGTGAGGGGAAAACCAGGGAAAACACGCTCTAGAAGCGCGTCGCCCTACACCCCGCGTGCCGCTTCCACGATCGGTGCGACTTTGTCTATGCACCCCATGACCCGGCCAGTCGCAATGGCTTGGGCAAACGGTTGCGAGAACAGGACGAGACGGCTTGCGCCCGCATCGCGGAAAGCCTTCATGTCATCGGCTGACAGCGCACCGTCTTTGGGATCGACAAAGGCCGACATCTGCAACGCATCCGGATCGCGTCCGAACTCCTTGGCCATTTTACGAATAGACTCGACCTTGGTTTTATAGTCTGCCGGATCAAACGCCAGCGGACACCAGCCATCATACGTACGCGCCACGCGTTCCAAAGCCTTGGGCACATGGCCGCCCAGCAAGATCGGCGGGCCGGATTTTTGGACCGGCTTGGGATCGCAGAATACGGGCGGAAACTGGACCATTTCGCCTTGGTAACTGGGCTCCTTCTCCGTCCAACACACCCGCAGAGCTTCTGTTGTCTCGCGCAAGCGCCGCCAGCGCAAACGGAAGTTGGTGCCCATGACTTCGGTTTCTTCGCGCAACCAGCCTGCGCCCACACCCAGAATGATTCGGCCACCGGAATACAGGTCGAGCGTAGCAATCATTTTTGCCGTGACGAGCGGCTCGCGCTCAGGAAACAGGCAAATACCGGTTGCGAGTTTGAGGCTGGTGGTTGCAGCGGCGGCCATGGTCAGAGCGATAAACGGATCTCCCCAGCGGTTGTAGTGCTCCGGCAACGTACCGCCCCCGGGCACCTCGGTCTTGTATCCAACTGGAATCACGGGATGTTCCGGTATCCACAGCGACTCGAAGCCGAGGCCTTCCAGCCGCTGCGAAATTTCGGTGATGTTCTTCGTTTCTACCGTTGCCGGCACAAGTATGCCAATGTCCATGGGTTTCCCTCTCTATGGCTCTTGAAAATATTTACGGGGCTAATGGAAGGTTCGGAGCGGGCATCAAGAACGATGCCCGCTCGTTAAAAATGCAAGTAAAGTTACGCACTCCGGACAATACGACCCGGACGCGCACCCGTGTCAACGCCGTTCTCTTGCACGACTTCGCCACTGACAAAGGTCTTCTCATACCCTGTGGCGGTTTGCATCAGACGCGGCATGCCGGCCGGCAAATCGTACACCATCTCGGGATGACTCACACTCAGATTGTCATAATCGATCAGGTTCACATCTGCCTTGGCACCCGGCTCCAGCGTGCCCCGGTCTGTCATCCCAAACAGACGCGCCCCATCATGGGTCAGTTTCTTGACCACAAATTCAAGCGGCAGATAGTGTGGATCGTCAGCTGCCTTATCACGCGACCAGTGGGTCAGCGAATACGTCGCCATGCCGGCATCAGTAATCTGACGCACGTGGGCGCCGGCGTCACTGCCTCCCAAGACCGTAATGGGATCGCAAATCAGCTCGTGCAGCGGCTTCACGTTGCCGTCCGCATACCCAACAGCCGCATACATCAAAAAGGCGCGACCGTTTTGTTCGAGCATCAGATCATAGACCACCTCACGGGGATTGCGGTCTTGGCGCTTGGCAATCTCGGAAATGCTTTTGTCGCTGGTCGGCTCGTAGCTGAGATCCTCTCCCATCGGATAGGTTCGATCCCAGACCCTCTCGTTTTGGTATAGTACGGACATACCAGTCGTGTTGGGGTCCTTTTCCGTCAGCAGCTTGCGACGCAGATCAGGATTGCGCAGCGCGGCGATCTTCTCGTCATGAGACAGTTTCTTCAGCGGCTGAAAGCTGGTCAGATACTCAAACGGATTGTCACCCTGGAAGCTGAACAGAACGCAGACCGGGCGGGTGAATACCATCGGAGTGATAGCGACACCGTCTTGCACTGCTGCGGTGCATTTCGCCATGACCTCGCGCCATTGGTCGGGGTAGGTATTATTCTGAGCTAAGAGAAAGGTCAGCGGACATCCCGTAGCGCGGGAAATCCGAATCATCATATCGATCTCTTGCAAGAGGCCCGGATCTTCGCCGGCAACGCCGCGTGGCACCATTTCCAGAATGCCGCGTCCGGTCGAGCGAACAGCCTGGGCAATACCAATCAGCTCTTCTTCCGTGGCAAAGGTGCCGGGAACAGGTTCACCGTCATTGGCAGTATGCACCAGGGTGCGCGAAGTCGAGAAGCCCAACGCACCGGCCAGAACAGCCTCTTTCACGATAGCGGCCATCTTGGCGATATCGTCCTGCGTTGCGGGTTCGTTCTTTGCGCCGCGTTCGCCCATGACAAAGGCACGCAAGGCCCCGTGCGTAATCATGCCGCCGATGTCCAAAGTGCGCGGCATCTTCTCCAACACGTCCAGATATTCCGCAAAGGTCTGCCAACCCCACGGCAGCCCAGCCGCCAGCGACGGACCTGGAATATCCTCAACGCCTTCCATCAAACCGATCAACCAGTCGTGGCGATCCGGCGTTACTGGAGCGAAGCCCACACCACAGTTACCCATGACCACGGTCGAAACACCGTGCCACAGCGACGGGGTCATTTGTTCGTCCCAGGCCGCTTGGCCGTCATAGTGCGTATGTACGTCTACCCAGGCCGGGGTCACTAATAGGCCCTCGGCATCGATCGTTTTCTTAGCGCCGCCCAGGTCCTTACCGACTGCGGCAATACGTCCATTCGCAATCGCCACGTCGCCGCTGAATGCAGATTTCCCTGTCCCGTCAACAATCCTTCCCCCCCGAATTAATACATCGTACACAATATTCCTCCTTTTTCCTTTTCTATTTGTGAATCAAATAATGATCCTGAATGATACTGGCTGACCGTAAGATGATTTTGGGCAACATATAGGTTAGTCCCCCTATATGGCAACCGGTTTCTGATCGATGCAGATCTATAAGGATGCTGGGTGCTCCGCTCACTGCTAGAACGCGGGGTTGCGAGGGGAACCGCACGAGGTTAGGAAT
>CAUZQN010000013.1:0-12982 GCA_963581605.1 uncultured Binatia bacterium (SeqCode) | reverse complement strand
AGTGTTTGGATGAAGTAAGTTATTCAATGTATCTTTTATCTATCTAATTTTATAGTTCTTTTTTGAATTATAAGACCGGTCATGGCGTTCTGCTGTAGGTTCCGCTTTTTCCTCCGCTTTTATGCTGGAGGCTGATGGCCGAGATGGTCATGTCTTTTTCTACGGCTTTGCACATATCGTAAATCGTCAGGGCCGCCACCGAGACAGCGGTCAGTGCTTCCATTTCGACTCCGGTTTTTCCGCTCACCTTGACGCAGGCTTCAATATCAATGCGACCTGTTTCCTGATGTGAAGTAAATTCCACTGTGACGGATGAAATGAGGAGGGGATGGCACAGTGGGATGAGTTCCGGCGTTTTCTTTGCAGCCATAATGCCGGCTACACGAGCGATTGCCAAAACATCTCCCTTGGGCATTTGGCCGGTGACAATCAGGTTTAGCGTCTCTGGACGCATCTGTACCGTGCCTGTTGCAATAGCCTCCCGTGCGGTTACAGATTTGTCTCCGACATCGACCATTTGGGCGCGGCCCCGGGCGTCGACATGACTGAGTTTTTGCATACTCACCTCGCTTTTTCCCACCTCGTCAGGCTTCAACTTCGGGAATCACTTCCTTGGCAAGCAAATGCATCGACCGCAGCACCTGATCCATGGGCCGTCCTCCTCGTGTAGTTCGGAACAGCCTAGCTTGAAGGGAGGTGGAGTGACACCCCGATCCTCAAGAATCAAGCGGTTCGTGTCAGTTCCCTTTCCTCCCTACGGGACAAGCGGGACAAGAAGGATACGCACGGAGGTGTCTCTTTTGCGGGTGTGGATTACATGGCTGACAGGGTTGATATGGTTGTCTGACTGCTGAGGAGTTTCCATGCTTGCCGGGCATCTTCTTGCGTCTGCAGTCCTTGGAGCTGAACACGGTAGAGAGTCTGATTGGCAGATATATCCTGAGGAAGAATGTTTACGGTGTAGTCGGGTGCTTGCACCGTACGTACATAGCGCTGAGCATCTGCAAGTGAGAAGAAGGATTTGAGAACAAGGAGGGACCCGTTTTGAGAAACAGGATTTCCAGAGTTTTGTGAGAGGATTGATGGCAGAGGAGGCAGAACTCGAGGCAAATCCGGGACCGAAGTCTTATCTTTCCCGGAGTGACATCTTTAGCTGCCTTCCCTGAGATTGTGCGAAGACGTCGACTTCAGTATCCTCACTCAGCATAAATGGAAAAACATTATGCTGGGCTGGCTCGGACCGAAAGGAACCTTTACTGGTTTCCACTTTGACTACGCGGATGGTCTATTAGCCCAGGTTTGCGGTCAAAAATTTGTTCGGCTCGTTTCGCCCGAGCAGTCAGCCTGCATGTATCCCAGCACGAAGTTCGACTATGGCGCAAAGTTGAGCCAAATCGACTCAAGACGCTACGATCCACAGAAATTTCCTCGTTTTGCCGAGGTTCGTATGCAAACCTGTTACCTCACCCCCGGGCAGATGTTGTATATACCGCGCGGCTGGTGGCACGAAGTCGAATCTCTGAGCGCGTCTATTAGCGTCAATACGTTTAGTATTGGCTTAAAAGGTACGTTGCTTGATCGCATCCCAGAAAAGATAAAGTCCATCCTTCATAGCTACGATCTATACGGCAGTGACTGCACCTGTCATATGACCAAGGACGGCAAACGCACAACAAATAGTGCGCTGGCTGCTTCGTGAGGCTGTGAGCGCGTTTGTCGGCTGGGGACAAGAGAAAGGTGGGCTTTCCTCTTTCGTTTACGCAAGTCGAAGCAGGTGATCCGCTCGGAGCAACTTTGCCTTGATCGGCAGCTCGTGCGGACAGGCCTGCTCGCATGGGGCGTGACAGTCAACGCACTGCGAGGCGTTGTGCTGACTTGCAATTTGGGCGTAGTCTTCCATGCCAACCCGCTGCTGACCGTAATTCTCATAATACATCGCGTAACGCAGGATATCATCGACCGGAACGTCGGACGGACACGAGGTCAAGCACTCGCCGCAGCCGGGCGGACAGTAGTCGTTGGCAACAAGACGATCATATTTTTCGAGCAGGTCCAGATCGGCTTGCTGGAACGGCTGGTCAGAGGCGTACAGATATTCGTCGATCTGATTGAATGAACGAATGGTCACGACAAGGCCGCTGACATCGGAATTGGACAGCACCCATTTAAAGGCCGCCTGAGAAAAGGATAGGCGCTGTGTTGGCGTGAAGTCCGATAGAGCCGTATGTCTGGCGCCTTTGAGCGTCTTCATGGCAACCACACCGACGCCCTTCTCTTTGGCGTCGTGAAAAATAGTGCTGAGCTTGGGCCAATTGCGAAAATTATAGGCGACCATAATGACGTCAAAGCGTCCGCTATCGACGGCATGCCGCATGACCTCTTCCAGCCGAGGGGTGTGAGACGAAACGCCCAAAAAGCGGAGCTTGCCCTGCTCCTTGAGACGATCAAACGCTTCGTGAATATTCGGATTCATGAGGCGATCTATGGAATTGCAGGCATGGATGTGGGCCAGGTCAAGATAGTCGGTACCGATTCGTTGCAGACTCGCTTCAACCGCGACCATAACGTCTTTGACCGGGGTGGTATTGCTCAGATGCCCCCCAGTTGTACAAAACTTCGAGACGATACACAGCTTATCTCGTTGATAGCCTCTAATCCCCTGGCCCAAGGCTTTTTCCGAACCGGCCCGCGAGTAATCCGGTGAGGTGTCGAAATAGTTGATCCCCCGGTCGAGGGCGCGTTTGACAACATCCGGATTATCGAGGCCCGCACAGCCAAACGAAATATCGGATATTTCCAGGCCGGTGTTTCCCAGTGGCCGGTAGCTGCGAATACGGGACGTCTGCCAGTCCGGACTCGGCTCTTCCGTCTCTGTTTCCGATCGACTTAAAAGAAAGAGCTGGGTTTGATACTCACAGCCGGCAGCAAGGGTTGCACCTCCGCCTACAGCCCCAAGCGCTGCATTTCTCAAAAACTGGCGACGGCTGGTAGGCTGTCTAGGCTGCTCTTCCGACTGGAGAGACTGGGGAGAGCCGGGCTGCTGCTTTTGCATGGCATACATCCTCTTTCCTTCCTGACTGCGACGACAGAAGGAGTGCGTCCTGTTCGTGTGTAGAGGTGCACATGATCAGGAGCAAGCGTGGACAATCCACATGATTACGCGGACGGGGACCAAAATCAATGAAGGGTCACACGGTGAATCGTGGCCTCTTTAGTCTGCGTGTCAAAAAGAGCATAGGATCCACGCCGGTCCTGGTCGCGCGGTTGCGAACACGAGCCTGGATTGACGACCACAACGTCTCCGGCTGTGTGGACGAGAGGGACGTGAGTATGGCCAAAGCAGATCATATCGTAGGGCAGGGCGGAAAATTCGTCTAAACGTTTACTACCCGGATAGATATACTCCTCATACGGCTCCCACGGGCTGGCATGGATCATGAGGATCTTGAGCTTGTCACATTCGAGTTCACGCGTGAGTGGCGCCTGGGCAAGAAAGGCGAGAGATGCTGCGGGAAAAGTCTCCTGGCATTTCTTTAAATAAGCCGGATTCCGGCCACCAAACAGGACGACCTCGTGATTGCCCTGAATGCACAGGAATTTTTCGTCTTGCAGAATAGAGACGGTGTCCGCGCAGAATCGATACTCACTGATGGCATCGCCCGGACATAACAACAAGTCGGTTGACGGCATGTCGTCCAGAATACGTCTCAGCGCTCCAGCGTCAGCATGGATGTCAGAAACAATGCCAATTTTCATACATTCGTTCGCATTCCAGAAGAAAAATACTATTAAAGACTTCTCCACTTTGTATGGGCTGCGGATTGCCCAAGCAAGAGGGCCGGGGCTTCTTTAGCCTCTTGGGGCCTCTCCTCATTATTCTCCCGAGATAGTGGGGCAACGGCTGAAACTCAGCAGTCAATTCATGCTTGGGCCACACTCTGGCTGTACTCAGGACCGGAAGAGGCTATCCTGCGGGCGACGGCATAACCTGTATAGTGACACGCTCCTCCGCCAGCACCGATGCGTTCAGAGTAACCGGAATTCCGCATGTTAGCGCGAGGACGGCCAATACAAGGTTACTCACGACGCGTTCTTCCTCCCGCCGATCACGGGCTCCCTTTGTCAGGGTGAGCGAGTAAACGCGTGTTTCATCTGACGAACTGACCCCGAGGTGTGCGCGGTGCTCGCCTTTTTTGGGCCGGTCTGTCACGAGGGCGGCGGTGCAGGAGACTCCGACGACCGAGGTCTTCTGCTCATCTTGCTCAGCCTGCTCATAATGTAATGTCGACGCTCGTTGATAAGCGGCACGGGCCAGGGCAGCCGCAGTTTCTACCGAGACTACTTGCTTTGGTAGCGTCCCCAGGAAGTCTGTGAGTGAGGCCGCACTGTACGGAACCAAGGCTTCCAGCACCGTGCGTGATGCCCCAGGTGCAGCTAACAGGTCAGCGAGCGCTTGCGTGCCACCGCCTGTCACAACCAGCATGACCATCAATGGATTCGCGTGAATCTGCGCGATGAGGGTCGCTTGGTCTTTCGGCATGCCTATACTGCGACTTGGATGATCTCGCGTGCTTCGTCTGGAGTGGCGACTTCATGTCCCATACCTGTAATTGTGGCAACGGCGCGTTCGACGAGCTGGGGATTGCTCAACTGTCCGCCGTGCGTATACTGATAATCTTCAAGCCCCAGCCGGACATGACCGCCCAAACTGATAACCTGCGGAATAAGGGGCAGATTGTCTCCGCCCAGGGTGGCTGCGAACCAGTTGCAGCGCACGCCTTTCAGCATGTCCAAATACGCTTCGAGGCTTTTGAGTGAAGGCGGGAGCCCGAATGGCAGCTCTGGTCCACCGAAATAAAACTTGAGCAACAGGGGTTCGGTCAGGAGCCCCTGGTCAAGAAAAACCAAAACAGCGCGCAGGAAGCTCGGGTCAAAAATCTGGAGTGTCGGTCTCACTCCGCACTCACGTGACTGTTCGAGAAAATACCGATTGGCATCATGAGAATTTTGATAGACGAAATTCCCCCCGGAGAGGGTTTTCGTGCGTGCATCATAGGAAACCAGATTCACTGAGCCGGGGTCTGCCCAGCCAAGATCTGGTTTGGTTTCCGGGTCTTTGGCCAATTCCAAGAAATGTGCAAATCGTTCGACCGGATCGCCGCCAAAAGGAAACGTGGGCCACAAGATGGGATTGCACTGTGCCCGCGTCCGCTTAAACACCTGGCTGTAATACGACACGTCCTGGACCCATTCGCCTGTCTCAGGATTACGGACATGAAAATGAACAGCGGCCGCGCCCGCTCGGCAGGTGGCAATCGCGTCGTTGGCAATATCCTCTGGGCTATAGGCAATATGGGGGTTGAGCGCCTTGTCAGCATTCCCGTTGATCGCCGCCTCAATCATGATCTTGGCCATATGTCCCTCCTGAAAACTCGTTCAACCAAACTCGTTTAATTTTGATGCCGAACCCGTACACCGCGCTCGGCTAAGAATGCCTTACACTCTCGTATGGTGTACTCACGGTAGTGAAAGATAGATGCCGCCAGGGCAGCATCGGCTCTCCCGGCAGTAAGCCCTTCATAAATATGCTGGAGATTCCCCACGCCGCCTGAAGCAATGACTGGAATCGTGACTGCTTCCGAGATCGCACGAGTCAATTCCACGTCGTAACCCTCCTTGGTACCATCCCGGTCCATACTCGTAAGCAGGATTTCGCCCGCCCCATAGCTCTCCATACGCTGAGCCCATTCTACGGCGTCGATGCCCGTTGGCGTACGTCCGCCGTGAATATAGACCTCCCAGCTCGGCGGTATGGCATCTGGGCTACGCTTGGCATCAATGGCAACCACAATGCATTGACTGCCGAACCGCTGCGCGGCCTCTTCGACAAACTCGGGCCGATTCACCGCAGCGGTGTTGATAGATACTTTGTCGGCACCTGCGTTGAGGAGGTTACGAATATCTTGATTTTCGCGCACGCCCCCGCCAACGGTAAGGGGCATGAAAACGGTTTCAGCTGTTTTCCGGACGACGTCCAGAATAATTTGACGGCGTTCGTGTGAGGCTGTGATATCTAAAAAAGTGAGTTCATCCGCACCTTCTTCGTCATACCGCTGAGCCACTGCTACGGGATCTCCGGCATCGCGCAAATCCACAAAATTGATACCTTTGACCACGCGGCCGTCTTTTACGTCTAGGCACGGAATAATGCGCTTACACAGCATGGCTGAAGTGTCTGGGGTTTGGGATACGGTGTCAAGAGAGGCGGCGGCTAAGAAGTCGGTTGTGGGTCTTCAGACGAGGGAAGGGCGGGTGCTTGACGACCTGCGACCGCATCTGTTTCGGCAGATGCGACGCTCTCTGTTTCAACATCTTCGGCCCACACGATATTGCGATAATCGAAACGCCGCGAGGCAATAATATTGAATTTTATGGTGTCGAAGTATGGCGAGAGGTCAAAATCACGAGGCGTAATCAAGGTTGGATGGCGACGGCGAAAGATGGGCTGTGAGGTGATACCTCTAGAGGTGTAACCTCCACTTTTGGAGAACAGCCGCCGCAGCAAGGGCGGCGGCTGTTCTTGAGAGGCAGGGGCCGACTCTACATGTGGCAAGATAGGAAAGCCGACTTTGCCAAACGCCGCAGCGAACATACTGGAGCAGATGACTTGAGTCGGGAGCCCGCTCCCAAAGTGGAGTACGCTGCGGCGGAAGCGACGTGGAACGAGGCTAACTGGGAGGAAATAGCGTGCCAAATCAAGGACGTTTTGCAGATCATAGGTATAGCCGAGCTGGCTGATCACATCGTCCAGGATGACCTGTAAGTGTTCCCGCTGTAGATTGTGCGGTCGACATAAACGAATATTATACTCGGCATATTTGGATAAGGGAGACAGCACCACACCTTCTGCAACAAGCGCTTCAACCAAAAGGAATTTTGCGTCTTCGCCATGGTCGGCTTGCGCCTGGCCTGCCAAAGGATGTTTCCGCCGAATCAGCTCATCACCGATGTAGATGGCCGAGTGTGACCAGGAACTCTGGGTGAGGTATTTAATAACTTCGCTAATGCGTTGTGACCCCTCAACCAAAAGAATATCGCCTTTCTGGATCTGCCCCTTGAGCGCCTCCAGGTCGTTGGGAAAACGAAAGGCATAGTTCTTGAGTGGCTTGGTCAGGAGACTCGCAAACTGCCGAATTAGCGTTTGTCGTATACGACGAAGCGGGTGTAACCCTTGTGGCATGGATATCCTGTCTGTCCCTTATACATATTGTAAGGGAAGCGAGTAGGAGACGACAAGGAGCCAAGAAAGGTGTGGTACGGCCAGTGCCTGTAGTGTTGCACTCTGGGTCTTATGCTAGGATCGCTTCATCTCAACTGCTCAGCGGTTCAATGGATTTCCTGATAGGGTTGGAAAGGTCCGATGTCAGTACAGATCAACCTCCCTCGACAGGTGCAAGATGTGATGACGCACGAGGTTGTGACGCTCACGCCGCCACAGCCGTTTACTGAAGCCTTGATCCTTTTGGCACGGCACCGTTTTCGGCATCTCGTTGTGACTGAAACTGATGCACGCCTGGCTGGTGTGATTTCCGACCGAGATATGCTTCGTTTTATGAGTAGCGGGGTGGACCTCAGGTCAGCAACCGTTGCGGATGTGATGTGGCATGAGGTCGTGACGATACGACCGGAAACCTTGCTGTCTGAGGCCACGGGTCAGATGCTGAGCCGCCGTATCAACTGTCTGCCCGTCGTTGATGAGAACGGGCGGCTGTGTGGCATCCTGACCTCGACCGACTTGCTGCAGGCGTTTCAACGTATGCAAGAACAGGTCGAGTAGGAATCTGCCACTCCGCAGCCCGAAGAATAGACCCAACCATTCGATAGCGAGAACGAGCAATATAGGCATCGACCGCATCCGGAGTCCACTGCCGAAGCCGACGAGCTACCGTATCTACCTCGTGTTCGGATCGGTCGGCACTATCGCAACAAAAACTGACGATTCGCACGACATAACCCGACTGTGCGGTCGTTGTGATGACGACGCGGTCGTTGTGTGGCGACGCGGTCGTTGTATGGCGACGCGGTCGTTGTGTGGCGACGCGGTCGTCCTCATAACGACGCGATTGTACTGACGAGGCGCAACGCCTGGGCGCCGATGTCCCAGCGCAGGCGCAGCGTGACCTGGGCGGTGTTGGCCGTCCCCGCTTCGGTGACCGTCACTCCGCTCAGTACGATCTCTTCCCCGCCCAGGCTGATCGTCGCTCCCGTCAGACTGACGCTGGATAGAAATCCGAATCCACCCAGTTTCACCACGGTCACCATCCGGCTCTGACTAAACAGCTCGCCCGAGGTACTCATAATCTCTATCCGTACCGTATGCGGCCCGCTGCTCAGATTGCCCCAGTTCTTGGTCAGCCCCCAGCCGCTATTGAGCGTGTTCGGAGCCGGAAAGGCGGGAAAAGCCGCGCGTACGTCACTGCGCTCGGAACAACACGTCGCATCCGCGTCCAGGAGTCCGTCAATAAAGAGTTGCACCGAGGCGATGGCCTCGCCGGCCACCGTGTCAAACGCCCAGCCCCGGATGAGGGCGATGCCGGCCACGACGGCATTTGCGAGTGGACTCTCAAACAGGGCTTTGAGTTCGGCTTGTAAGATGTCCGTGTACAGCTCAAGCACATTATTCGTGTCCTGGTCTGCCCGATACAGTACCAGCCCATCGTTCGGGCTGATGAAAAAATTAGCGATGACATCCCCGCCGGCTGCGAGCGGGCCATTGAGCTTGGTCACGGTCCCGCCACCTAGCGGCACGCTGTACAACTCATCCCCCCCAGTTGCGTCCTGGTCCGCCACGTACACCACCCGCTGACTGCCTGGGCCTATGCGAAATGCGAACACATCCCCGCTCGCCACCAGCAGACCATTGAGCTTGGTCACGGCCCCGCCGCCCAGCGGTACGCTGTACAGCTCATCCACCTCATCCATGTCCTGGTCCGCCACGTACACTACCTACTGACTGTCCGGGCTGATGAGAAAAGATTCCACTTGCTGACCGTCTAGGCCGGTGAGAAAGGACTTCACGTCTCCGCTCGCCACCAGCAGGTCGTTGAGCTTGGTCGCGGCCCCGCCGGCCAGCGGCACGCTGTACAGCTCAAACACCTCATCCCCGTCTTGGTCCGCCCGGTACACCACCCGCTGACTGTCTGGGCTGATGAGAAAAACTAAGGACACATCTCCATCCGCCGCAAGGGAGCCGTTGAGCTTGGTGACGGCTCCTCCGGCCAGCGGCACGCTGTACAGCTCCGACGTGTCAGCCTCGTCCTGGGCCGCGCGGTATACCACCCGCCCACTGTCCGCGCTGACGAGAAAACCAGAGAGCACATGCCCGCCCGGCACGAGGAGGCCGTTGAGCTTGGTCGCGACCCCGCCGGCCAGCGGTACGCTGTACAGCTCAATCGTGTCATCCGTATCCTGGTCTGCCTGGTATACCACCCGCCCACTGTTCGGGCTGATGAGAAAATCGAACATATCTCCGCCCGGTACGAGCGGATCGTTGAGCGTGGTGACGGCCCCGCCGGAGATCGGCAAGCTGTATAGCTCAAACGTCTGATCCCTGCTCTGGTCCGCTCGGTACACTACGCGCTGATTGTCCGCGCTGACGAGAAAAGATTCCACCTCCCCGCCGGCTACGAGCGGGTCGTTGAGACGCCCCGCTTGCCCGCCGCCCACGGAGACAGACAAGAACGTCCAGCACACGGTGAGCACGGCCGACCAGCGCAGGCGTCGCCCCCTCTGGATTTCCCCTGCATCAGGGCAGAGTCCGGCGATTTGCCACTTGCCAGGTCCCGGCCTGTGGAAACATGCGTGCATAGAGCCTCCTTTATCGTCTAGTGAATTATCGGATATTTCCAGATAATCTTCGACGTTAGGAGAAAATACTGTTGTTTTAGCGAGTTGAGCAAAGGACGAGAGAGCTAGGCTAGCCGGGTGCCTATTTGAATAACCGCGTCCAATTGCACCGCACCGGTGTACAGCGCGCGTCCGATAATCACGCCCATAACGCCGTGGGCCTCGAGCGGAAGCAGGAGCTCAATGTCGGCAGCGCTGGCGACTCCCCCGGATGCGATAACCGGCACGCTAATGGCCTGGGCGAGCGCGCCGGTCGCCTCGCGATTGACCCCCTGTTCGGTGCCGTCCCGGGATATGTCGGTATACACAATCTCACTCACACCGTAGTCCTGACAGCGTTTTGCCAGGTGAATGGCATCCAAATCGGTCGATTCGGTCCAACCCTGGACAGCAACTTTACCGTTGCGCGCGTCTATGCCGACTGTGATTTGGCCTGGAAATCGTTTGCACGCTTCGGCAACAACCTCTGGTTGACGGTGGGCCAGCGTACCGAGAATCGCCCGGCTCACGCCCAGAGACAGAATATGCTCCAGGCTTAAGAGGCTGCGTATGCCTCCGCCGACCTGGATCGGAATGGTCAGCGCTCGGCAGATCTGCTCAATCGCCGCGGTATTAACGCCTGCGCCTGAAACGGCACCGTCGAGATCCACGACGTGCAGACGCTGTGCGCCTTCCTGTTGCCAGCGTAAAGCGGTCGCGACCGGGTCTTCTGAATAGACGGTCGCCTGGTCCATATCGCCTTGATACAGACGAACACACTGGCCAGCTTTGAGATCAATTGCGGGAATAATGAGCATAACAGGGGAGGGTTAGGGGCTGGGGGTTGGGGAGAAAGAGCCCGACATGTGGTCTTTGACCAGGTTGCCGAAATTGGCAAGAATGCGCAGACCGACAGTTTGGCTCTTTTCCGGGTGGAATTGTGTGGCGAACACGTTGCCCGACCATACGCTGGAGGCAAAGGTCGCGCCGTAATCGGTTGTGGTCGCAATGATCGTAGCGTCGTCCGGAACGGGATAGTAGGAATGGACGAAGTAGACGCACGCGCCCTCTTCGATACCGTCAAGATGCGGCGGGCGCTGTTCCTGATGTTCTAGCGGATGATGTTCCATATGGAGCTGATTCCAGCCCATGTGCGGGATCTTATTGCCGTGTAAAGTTGCAAGATCGAAACGCCTCACCGTTCCCTTGAGAATATCGAGGCCTTGGACCCGGCCGAATTCAATACTTTCGGAAAACAAAATCTGCATCCCTACACAAATGCCGAGAAACGGAGTGCCACGCTCAACGACCCGGTGAACCGTCTCAACCAGCCCGCATTCGGTAAGTCCGTTCATGCAGGCTCCAAACGCACCCACGCCGGGTAGTACCACACCGGCGGCGGCCTCGATCTTTTGCGTATCACGAGTAACGTCTGCAGCGTGGCCCATTTTTTCAAAGCCTTTTTGAACGCTGCGCAGATTCCCCATACCGTAATCAATAATGGCAATCATTTGAAGCTATCATCCTGAGCAATCATCACTGGACGGCTATTATTCCGGTCCAACCGGCGAGAATCAAGGGAAGGCGAGCTGCGGCAGGCCGTAAAGGTTCGATGCCTCTGTCAGGCTGGACTTTACATAAGAAAAGTAGGCTGCGGACTTGAGGCAGAGGAGTAAAACCGATACGTGTTCAAACAGTTTACTACGAAGGAATGAAGTAAGGAGAAAAAGATGAAAGCTGGAGTCTTTATGATGCCCTCTCATCCGCCTGAGAGGGGTTTATTCGAGGGCCACCAGTGGGACCTCAACCACTTAGAATTCGCGGACAAGGTGGGCTTTCACGAGGCCTGGATCGGAGAACATTTTACGGCGCCCTGGGAGCCGAATCCGGCTCCGGATCTGCTCATTGCCCAGGCGCTATTGCGCACAAAGAAGATGAAGCTGTGCCCTGGTGCGCATCTTCTGCCGTATCACCACCCTGTTGAGTTGGCTCATCGGGTGGCTTTTCTGGATCACATGGCTCAGGGTCGTTTCATGCTTGGGATCGGTACTGGCGGTCTGCCGAGTGACTGGAAGCTCTTCAACGTGGACGGCGCCGCCGGAGAAAATCGCCGAATGACGCTTGAAGCGCTCGACATCATGCTCAAGCTGTGGAAGAGCGAGGAGCCGTTCGAATATAGAGGCGAGTTCTGGTCGTTCAACCGCATTGACACTATGCTGGACTCGCTCAAATTCCATTTGAAACCGTATCAAAAACCGCACCCGCCCATCGGTATTGCCGGACTGACCCCAGGCTCCGAGACCTTGAAATTTGCTGGCGAACACGGGTTTTTGCCGCTCAGCATCGCGCTGAGTAATAGTTATCTCAAAACGCATTGGCAGGCGGTAGTCGAAGGAGCCGAAAAAGCAGGCTTAACCCCTTCACGCAGCGACTGGCGCATTTCGCGCGAGGTCTATATTGCAGAGACGGATAAGGAGGCGCGTCAAAAAGCCCTGAAGGGTATGCTGGGACGCGTCTGGGGAGAATATTTGCTGCCGTTGTTTCGGTCGTACGACATGCTGAGTCTGTTCAAGCACCAGCCCGAAGTGCCGGATTCTGATGTGACCCTGGAATACCTGGCAGATTATGTCTGGCTCGTAGGCTCGCCTAAAACCGTCACTCAGAAGCTGGGCGATATGCATGAAGAGACGGGTGGATTCGGGTGTCTGTTGGCGTTGACCTTCGATCAATCAGAAAATAACGAAGCCTGGGAAAACTCTCAGCGCATGTTGATAGAAGAAGTCCTACCGAACTTTGCCGATGCGTAGGGCTAGTAGACAAGATGTTGGCATGATGAACGGGGCACCGCATATGGCGCCCCGTTTGTTTTTCGAAGAGTAGTTTGAAAAGAGCAGCTCTATAGCGCGCTGCGCCTTTACGAAGTATCTCGTAGCGCTGCTGGTGCTTACAAAGAGCCTTTTGTTGAAAGCACTCCTTTCACCCGAGGATCGTGCTGAACCGCGCTGCTCAGCGCGCGGGCAAAGGCTTTGAAGCCGGCTTCAATGATGTGATGTGGATTTCGACCTTGGATCATATTGAAGTGCAGGTTCATGCCTAG
>CAUZQN010000012.1:0-13844 GCA_963581605.1 uncultured Binatia bacterium (SeqCode) | reverse complement strand
AAATACCCGAATTGTTACCTGCACAGGAGCGACCCCAAAGACGTCGCTCGCACAGAGCATCTCACCTTCGTGTGCACCAAGGAAAAAGAGGATGCCGGCCCGAATAATAATTGGATGGTTCCGGCCGAGGCCAAGGAAAAAGTTGGCGGGCTCTTCAAAGGCTCAATGCAGGGCCGCACCTTGTATGTGGTGCCCTATATCATGGGACCGGAGACTTCGCCGTACAGCCAGGTCGGGGTGGAAATTACGGATAGCGCGTATGTGGCGGCCAGCATGCGGATCATGACCCGCATGGGCCAGGCTGCGCTTGATCGGCTTGGTTCGTCTGACAATTATGTAAAGGGCCTTCATTCGCTCGGAGATCTCAGCCCTGACCGCCGCTTTATCATGCATTATCCCGAAGAGCGGACGATTTGGTCTATTGGCTCCGGCTACGGTGGCAATGCCCTGCTCGGGAAAAAATGTTTCGCCCTGCGGATTGGCAGTTATATGGCCCGTGAGGAAGGCTGGCTGGCCGAGCACATGCTCATCATCGGAGTCGAAGAGCCCAGCGGCCGCACGACCTATATTGCCGCGGCATTCCCCAGCGCCTGTGGCAAAACGAATCTGGCCATGCTGATCCCGCCGGAGAGTCAAAAGGGCTATAAAGTCTGGACAGTGGGAGATGACATTGCTTGGATGCACCCCGGTCCGGACGGACGGCTCTGGGCAATCAATCCGGAAGCCGGCTTTTTTGGGGTCGCTCCAGGGACCAACTCCCATACGAACCCGAATGTCATGTCGACTATCTCGAAGAATTCAATTTTTACGAATGTGGCACTGACTCCAGAAGGGACACCGTATTGGGAAGGCATGGACGGAGACCCTCCGGCTGAGGCCGTAGACTGGCAGGGCAAGCCATGGACGCCACAGTCGGAAGGGAAAGCGGCTCATCCCAACTCGCGTTTTACCACTCCGGCCCGGCAGTGTCCGGCCATGTCGCCGGAATGGGACTCCCCCCAAGGCGTGCCGATTTCGGCCATGCTCTTTGGTGGACGCCGTGCTGGTTTGATTCCCCTCGTGTACCAGTCTTTCAACTGGCAGCACGGTGTCTCGCTTGGTACGACTATGGCGTCTGAAACGACGGCTGCAGCGACTGGGCAAGTCGGCATTGTCCGTCGCGATCCTATGGCCATGTTGCCGTTCTGTGGCTACAATATGGGCGACTATTTTGGCCATTGGCTCAATATGGGCAAAAAGATCGCGAACCCACCGAAAATCTTTCGTGTGAATTGGTTCCGCCTGAATGCCGACGGTAAATACCTCTGGCCCGGCTTTGGGGAAAACCTGCGCGCATTGCGCTGGGTGATTTCTCGGGTCCATGGCGAGACTGACGCCCGGGAATCGGAAATCGGCTATCTGCCGTATCCGAAAGATATTGATACCACCGGCATCGATGTGTCGCCTGCGGTGATGGATGAACTCCTCAGCGTGGATCGCGAGGGTTGGCTCAAGGCGGCGGAAGGCCAGCGGGAGTTCTTTCGGCAGTTTGGGGACCGACTGCCACAAGAACTGTGGCAAGAAAACGCGGCCCTCGATAAACGATTGAAAGCTTAGGCTTGAGCAGGGAGCAGGGGTAGGGGCTGATGAGAGGAGTACTGGTTTCTCCTCAGCTTATACGCTCACTCATAGCCTTATTCTCACCCTAGGGAGGGGAACTTCGTGGCCATCCGCATTACAAAAGTCTATACCCGTACGGGTGACACAGGCTCGACCAGGCTTGTCGGCGGTAAGAAGGTCGCCAAGGATGCGGCCCGTATTGAGGCCTACGGGACAATAGACGAGCTGAACTCCGTCCTGGGTCTGGCCCGCGTCTTTAATGACGACCTGAAAGACAAGCTGCCCGCCTCGAAGCAGCTCGATGATATTTTCCGCCGTCTCCAGAATGAACTGTTTGATCTCGGCAGTGAACTCGCCACTCCACCTGATTTCTCATACGAAGGCATGTTTCGGATTGGTGATGGTGAGGTGAAGGCTCTCGAGCGGATCATTGATACCTGCCAGGAAGACCTTGAGCCACTGAACTCTTTTATCCTGCCCGGTGGCGGAAAAGTCGGTGGCTTCCTGCACCAAGCACGAACGGTCTGTCGCCGGGCAGAGCGAGACATTCTGCGCCTCTCGCGTGAAGAAGAGCTCCGTCCCTGGCCGCTCAAGTATGTCAACCGGCTCAGCGACTTGCTGTTTGTGTTGTCGCGTTGGGTAAGCAAAAAACTGGGCGAGCCGGAATATCTCTGGGAGCGTGGACTACGAGGAAGTGGGAAAAAGGCGAGCAAGCCGAGTAAGGCAAAAAAAGCCGCAAAAAAACTCTCAGCACGAAAGAAAGGCGCATGATGGCAGAGTCCTCATTGTATTTCAAGCAAATTGAAATTGGACCCATGCAGAACTTCACCTATTTGATTGGGGATACTGCCAGCCGTGAGGCCATCGTGATTGATGCCGCCTGGGATATTCCCAAGATTCTCCAAACCGCTGAACAAGACGGATACACTATTACGCAGGCTCTGGTGACCCACTATCATCAGGATCATCTTGGCGGGGACTTGTTTGGTACCCACATCCAAGGCGTGGTTGAACTGCTCGAGCAGGTGAAGGCCAAAGTATATATCCACAAGGCAGAGTCTGAGTTTCTGACCCGTTTAGTCGGCCTGTCTGATGCGGATGTGGTCAAAGTCGAGGGCGGTGATATGACGGCTGTGGGTGATATTGACGTCAAATTCATTCACACCCCAGGACATACACCAGGCTCGCAATGCTTTTTAATAGAAAACCGTCTGGTGGCAGGCGATACGCTGTTTATCAACTCGTGTGGACGAGTGGATCTGCCTGGCAGCAGCCCGGAAGACCTATACTCCAGCTTGCAGACCTTATCCAAACTGGCTGACGAAACGGTTTTATACCCTGGCCATAATTATGCATCTCAGCCTTTTGACACACTCGGCGAGCAGAAACGGCACAATATGTATCTCCATCTCAGTGCTAAGAGTCGACAAGAATTCTTAGCTGCAATGGGATAGTGGGGATAGTGGAAATAGTCGAGGCGGGCGGGAGAGAAGGCATTCTAGTGCGCATCCGGAAAAAACGCGGTAATTTTCTCGAAGACTTTACTGTTGGCCAACTGTTCCGGCATAAGGTTGGCAAGACGGTAACGGAAGGGCTGTTCAACGCCTTTACCGAATTCGGCATGACAACCAACCCGTTGTCGAAAAACCTACGTTATGCGGAACGTTATGGCTTCCGTGGTCTTGTCGCCGCTCCAGGCCTAGTCATGAATATCGTCTTCAGCCAGAGTGTTGAGGACATTTCAGAAAATGCGCGGGCAAATCTCGAATACCGCGATATGCATTTTGGTGCGCCGGTCTATATAGGCGATACGATTGAGGTGGAAACAACTATTCTCGGAATCAAGCCCTCGTCGCGGGATCAGGATCGAGGCGTGGTCCATGTCCAGACCATAGGACGCAACCAGAAGGGTGAAATCGTCCTAACATTGCAAAGGAAAGTGCAAATCTGGAAGGGCGATAGTGCAGCCCAGGTCGAAGAAGTGGCGCTCTCAGATGTCGAGACTATTCCGTGCGTATTAGCCCTACCGGCGTATGACGAGAGCCGGCACTACAAAGAACTTGCCCATTTGGCAAATGACGACACCTATTTTGGAGACTTTAACGTTGGGGAGACGATTGAACATTCGCGTGGACGAACAGTCACGACTGTGCATATGGAATGGACCGCCATGCTAGACAACACCTAGCCAATACATGATAGACTTGAACCCCAAGCGCTATATCGGCGGTCAACTCATTGTCTACGGCGGCATCCCGTTTAACCTGTGTCTCGGATTGTCGTGTCCGGATGTCGGAGATAATGCGGTCGGTGATGTGTGCTACGTAATCGGTCGACACACCGGCCCTGTTTTTGTGGGAGATACGGTTTTTGCGTCGACTGAAATAACGGGCAAGCGCGACTATCCCAATTGGCCCGATCTGGGCATTGTCGAGACCATCCTGCGTGGGCACAAATTCATCCCCAAAGATGATGATTGGGACAAGATGGATATCTTCTACCTAGAGCGTGAGATGGCCGTCAAGCGCCGCAGCCATTACGCCTGATCTCTCCGTCGGCCGCGCGGATGTCTTTCGGCCCAGGTCTGCAGCGCTTATCCTTAGAAGCTGCTCAGACAGATATCTATCGATTCATGTCAGTTGGCCAGACAGAAGATAGCCATGAAGCCCCTCAGGCTTGGCGGGAGAGGCAAAAACCCGTATTCAAAGGGTAGGAGATATCGAGCGAACAGACTAAAGGAGAGAGCCTATGAATCGGTACGCAGAAAATACGCAACCACAAGCGGCGGAGGGGTGGCAGCTTGCTCACTTGTCTTCGCCGAGTGGCCTCTTTGGGGCGAACGGCATGCGCATGGGAGCGGATGGCAAATTGTATGTCGTCCAAGCTTTTGGCAGTCAGGTGAGTGCGGTTGATACCGGGAGTGGTGCATGTCAAACGGTCTCGCCGGTTGGTGGTCCCATTGTCGCACCGGATGACATCGCCTTTGATTCACACGACGTCATGTATGTCACTGAGGTGATGAGTGCTCGGGTCAGCGCGCGCACGCCGAATGGCGAAGTACGCGTAATCGCAGATAATGTTCCCGCTGCCAACGGCATTACCGCCTACCAGGACCGGCTGTTTATGGATGAATGTCGTCCCGATGGACGGCTATTTGAGTTGTATCCAGACGGTCGAGAGCCGCGCGTTATAGCCGAGAACCTAGCGCTGCCCAACGCGCTATCCGTTGGGCCTGACGGAAATCTCTACTTTCCTCAGATCGGAGTGGGTGAGATTTGGCGTTGTCCGCTCGAAGGCGGGGTACCCGAGCGTTTTATAGACGGGCTGGCGGTGCCGACTGCGGTCAAGTTCGATCAAAACGGACTCCTCATTACGACCCAAGCCGCAAGTGGCGAAGTGACCAAGATCGATATCCAGAGCGGCGAAAAGGCGATTATCGCAAACGTGCGACCGGGCATCGATAATCTGGCCATAGCGGACGACAACCGGCTGTTTATTTCTCACTTTGTGGATGGTGGTGTAGCCGAAATATTGGCGAATGGGCAGGAGCGCGTCCTTGTCCCGGCTGGTCTCCTAGGACCATTTGGAATCACTGTTACGAGCGACGGAACTGTGTACGCTGCTGATGGTATGAGCCTGGTGGCGGTCAGTCCGGACGGTCAGGTGAGTCGACCGACGATGTTCACTCAGGAAGGCTACCCTGGATTCATACGTGGTATCGCATCTGGTCCGGCGGCTAGTGTGTACGTGACCACCTCGGCCGGCGAAGTGGTATTGTACAATTTCAACACTCGTGAACCGCATATTTTGGTAAACGAACTCAACGAACTATACGATCTTGTACAAACGTCAGATGGCGCCGTTGTTGTGGCCGAGGGCGGAGAAGGCCGGCTCCTCAAGGTCTCAGGAAATGGCGATGTGACGGTCTTAGCCCGCGGTCTTGGCCGACCTAACGGCGTTGTCATAGCCGGCGACGGATCGTATTATGTCAGCGAACCTGACAAAGGCCGAGTCTCACATGTCAATGCGGGAACCTCAACCTTGGTTGAAGGATTATCTTCGCCGCAAGGGCTGGCCTTGCTCGGCGATCAGCTGCTGGTTGTGGACTCAGGCAGCAAAGAGCTCATAGCTGTTTCGCTTGGAACAAAACAGCGTCAAACGATAGTCTCAGATTTACCGGTCGGTGCCCAACCCGGCGTCACGCCGCAGCCGCTGATGGGTATTGCCGGCCTGATCCAAGGTCCGCTTACATCATTTTCCGGTCTTGCCGTCGGCAGTGATGGAACCGTCTATATTGCTGCGGATGGTGAGGGCAGTGTGTTGACGCTGAAACGGACCTGATGGATTGCCGGCTTGGCTTCCTTCGAGTCGCCGGCATTGGCCGGGTGGACCAGAGGTCCACCCGATCTGCCCCTTGTCAGCGGGTTAGCGTAACCCGCTACCACGGAACTGAAGGCTGAGAGTCTTCAATTCCCCGACACGCACCACTGCTTTTCCCACAAGGTGGCAGCAGTGAGGGGTTCCCAGTTCTCCGGACTGAAATGGGGAGGAGATTACGTTCGCCAAAATCCAGTGCAATCAGAGCGAGGAGCATGGCTTGGGTGACGAGGGCCGGATGAACATTGCCACTGAAATTCACGATAAACTTTCCCTCCTTCCACGTTGTCCACCACCATCTTTTTTGTCTCCTGTGACACTACCCGACCACTGTTAGTGTCATCGGACGAAAATAGGGGAAATATAATCCGATCAGAGGGAAAAATTTCCCCTACCGAACCCGACTGGGACGAAAAAAGCCGCCTGGAAATTCCAAGCGGCTTGAGAAACAGGACAGGCTGAGAGATTAGGCGACTTCGAGAATAATCTTGCCGAAATTTTTATTGTCCTCCATATACCGGTGCGCATCGCTCGCCTGTCCCAATGGAAAAGATCGGTCGATGATGGGCTTGATCGTGCCCGCGGTTAACAGCGGCAGCCAGTTTTTTTGAAAGCGGCGGGTGATGTCGATCTTCTCAATAAGCGGTCGGCTGCGCAGGACTGAGCCAAAAACCTGGAGCCGCTTGGTCAAAATCAATCCCAGGTTGGTCTCAGCCTTGACCCCACTCATGAGGCCGACAAGAACAAGCCGTCCGCCGATTTTGAGGCTTTGGAGATTCTTGTCCCAATACGCCGCACCAATAAAGTCTTCGATAACGTCTACACCTTTTCCGTCTGTCACGTCTTTGACCCACTCGGCGAAGTCCTGCTCTTTGTAATTGCAGCCCGCAGTCGCGCCCAACTCGACACAACGCTGTATCTTGTCCGCTGAGCCGGCGGTGACGAATATGCGTGCGCCTGTTTCGCGCGCCATCTGAATACCCGCTGTGCCGACTCCACTCGCGCCAGCGTGGATCAAAATTGTTTCAGCGTGTTGTAAACGACCGAGAGTAAAAATGGTTTCTTGGGCTGTGAAATATACTTCCGGCACTGCGGCTGCCTCAGTAAAACTCCAGCCATCTGGAATCGGCATGGCCATGCGCGCGTCAATAACAGCTTTTTCCGCATACCCGCCACTGCCGACCAGCCCAAAGACTCGGTCACCTAGCGCAATATTGGTCACTGCTGAGCCTAGCGCTTCCACCTCTCCGGCGAGTTCAAGTCCCAGAATTGCAGACTCGCCCGGTGGCGGAGGGTAGTTGCCTTGGCGCTGGAGCGTATCAGCGCGGTTCAGCGCGCTCGCGCGCACGCGGACCAGGACTTGTTCCGGCGTCGGGGTGGGGTCGGGAGCTTGGGTGAGGGTGAGAACTTCCGGTCCGCCTGGAGTATTAAAGGTGATAGCTTGCATAGATTAGATTCCTTATCTGATCCCCTCCAAGGAGGGGTGGCCTCCGACTGAAAGTCGGCAGCCGGGGTGGGTTCCCTGGTCGAGAAACACACACCCCTCCGCTACGCGGCACCCCTCTCAAGAGGGGATATGTTCATCGGCGATGAGACTCCTCTTCTTTTTTAGTACTCAGCTATTTACCTTTAAAGTTGGCTTTGCGTTTCTCCATAAATGCCTTGATGCCTTCTGCGAAATCAGGCGTGCCCATCGACAGTGTAATAGAGCGTGCTTCGCTCTGGAGCTGCTCGTGCAGGGAGCTGCCCAGACTTTGATTGAGGAGGAGCTTGGTGCGGCCAAAGGCGGCGGTCGGGCCCTGGGCCAACTCGTCAGCTAGCTTCTTGGCTTCGTCCATGACGGTATCCGGCTCGACCACTGCGGTCACAAGGCCAAGGTCCAATGCCTGTGCTGCTGATACGGGTTTGTTCCGCAGAAACATCTCTGTTGCTTTTGCCAAGCCCACGTGCCGCGGTAAGAAAAATGTCGAACTGGAGTCCGGGCTGACGCCAATGCCCAGAAAGGCGGTCACCAAATTAACCTGAGGTGAAGCAATCCGGAAGTCACACGCCAGAGCCAAACCAAATCCTCCACCGGCAGCAACTCCGTTCAGCGCGGCAATAACCGGTTTAGGAATCTCCCTGATCATGGCAATCGCGGCATGCAGGATCGGCATCATTTTCTCAAGGCTGGGCACGATGCGCTGCTGCCCCAGTTCCTCTATAAAGAATTTGATATCACCACCGGCACTAAACGCCTTGCCATTGCCGGTGAGAATAATCGCCCGGACCTCATCATCGTCCCAGCATTCCATCAGCGCCTTGCGTAAGCCTGCTGAGAGTTCGGTGTTCATAACATTGAACTGCGCAGGGCGATTAAGCGTAATCGTGGCTATACTGCCTTCACGATCCCAATAGACTGCTTCTTCCATGTGTTCCTCCTGGCTTGACGACTTGCCTATCTTGACTGATTTCTCAGGATACAAGAATATACCGGACGTTCTTTGGACTGTTCCCATATCAGACCCAGCAGCGAGAACGAAAGGGAGGCTAACGTCATGGCGATTACACAAACAACCCCACCGGAAGCACATCAAACGCTTAGTCAAGATGCCGCAGTGGTGTATCTGGATGTGAGAACCGAAGCAGAGTTCCAGGCTGGACATCCTGAGCGGGCAATCAATATCCCCGTGGTGTTTTTTGATCAAGCAACTGGTCGCCCGGTTCCAAATCAGAACTTTCTGACTGTTGTTGAAGCGACTCTCCCGAAAGAGGCAACCGTGGTCGTCGGCTGCCAAGCCGGCGGTCGCTCTCAACGTGCCGCGGAAATCATGCAGCAGGCGGGATACAGCAGTGTCTCAAACATGATGGGTGGTTTTGGCGGCGGGCAAGATCAAACGGGCCAGGCCGTTCCAGGCTGGCAAGAGGCGGGCCTGCCGGTGAATGCCAACAACGGTGACGGGGTAAGCTATGCCTCCCTGGCTGAGAAGGCGGATGTGCTTATCTAAAGTCCGCGCACGGGCGAGGTTCCCTCGCCCGTGCGATCACCCGAATACCACGAGCACAGCACAATGGCATTGGTCTTACGCCGATTGAGCTTGCCATACATTTGATATGCGAGCTGGGCATTGCGCAGCACGAGACCACATTCAAGAGAAAAATCACCTAACGAAAAAATCTTATGTCTTGCCATGCGCGTCCTCCTCACCTCTGCTCGAACCGCTGCCGGTCATCGGATCTTCGACCTTGGATCATCGATTATGGGGCGCGTTGAAGTCGATCTCTGGGCCACTCGGCACAATGCGGGTCGGATTGATGCTTTCGTGACTTTGATAATAGTGCTGCTTGGTATGGGCAAAATTGCACGTCTCGGCCACGCCGGGTACTTGATACAAGTCTCTCAGGTAGTTCCACAGGTTTGGATAATCAGTAATGCGTCGCAGGTTGCACTTAAAATGGCCGTGATACACCAGGTCAAATCGAATCAATGTCGGAAAGAAACACCAGTCAGCCTCGGTCAGCACCGAGCCACATACGTAGCGTTGTTTGGAGAGCACGGCTTCGTAGTGGTCAAGAGCGGCAAACACGTCGCTAACCGCTTCATCGTATGATTCTTGGCTGCGGGCAAAGCCTGCGCGATAGACGCCGTTGTTCACCCGGTGGTAGAGATCTTGAATCGTGGAATCGATTTGCCGGCGTAAAGGTGGGGGGTGGAAGTTGAGGCTGGCATCTCCAAGCGCATCACACGCGGTATCGAACATACGAATGATCTCCGCAGATTCATTATTCACAATGGTCCGCGTCTGTTTATCCCACAGGACAGGAACGGTGACACGTCCGGTGAAGTCGGCCTGGGCATGCGCATAAATCTCATGCAGGAAAGTCGCCTGATGGATAGGATCAGGAATACAGCCCGGCGCCTGGCTGAAAACCCAGCCGTCTTCTGCCATAAACGGATCAACAATTGACAGGCTGACCATGGTATCCAATTGTTTGAGCTGACGAAGAATGAGGGTGCGATGCGCCCATGGACAGGCCATGGCTACATACAGATGATACCGGCCCGCTTCGGCAGCAAAGCCTGATGATCCGTCGGCTGTAATCCAATTGCGAAACTGGGTCTCTGGCCGGACAAACCGGCCTGCTGCGTCTGGTTTGTGATTTTCTGTCGTCCACTGGCCGTCAATCAACATGCCCATAGAAAACTCCTCATACAGTGTATGGTTATCTCTCTCGGTCTTCCTCTCCCGCATACCCTAGCGCTTTGAGATACGCTTTCACGGTTGGGATGAGTCCCATATACAGGGCGTCACAAATCAGGGCATGGCCGATGGAAACTTCCAGCAAACCCGGGATACGTTCTACAAAGTAAGGCAGGTTGTCCAAATTCAGATCATGCCCGGCATTCAGGCCTAGGCCGACTTCTTGGGCCGCCCGTGCCGCTTGATGATACGGTTCGAAAATCTGAGCTTGCTCAGCAGTGCCAAACATGCGCGCATACTGTTCTGTGTACAGCTCAATCCGATCCGTCCCGATGTCCTTTGCCCGTTGCACTTGGTCCACATCCGGATCAAGAAAAAGACTGGTCCGAATGCCCTGATCGTGCAAGCGTTGGAGAACATCGCTGAGCCAGGTGACATCGCCCTGCAAATCCCAGCCTGCATTCGAGGTCAGGACGTCGGGCGGATCAGGGACGAGCGTACACTGGGTTGGCTGTACTTGGCAGACCAGGTCTAGGAATGCCGGCGAAGGATAGCCCTCGATATTGAACTCGACGCTTGCCTCACCGGCTAACAGGGCAGTAAGATCGAGGATGTCCTGGTAGCGAATGTGACGCCCATCCGGACGCGGATGGGCGGTAATGCCGTGACAGCCCGCAGTAATACACGTCTGGGCGGCATGAACAACATTGGGCTGGTCGCCGCCCCGCGCATTACGTAGCGTGGCGATTTTATTCACGTTTACGCTGAGTTTAATCATAATCAGCCTCAGTGCGTAGATACGGAGTGGTTGTCAGGGTCAGAAGAGTCGGGTGTTCCCGCATCGTTTTTCTAGTAGTATGTCTTCTCAGGGCTAATGGAAAGGTCAATATCTCTTTCTAGATGAGGGGGTAAGGGGATAAGAGATGGAAGAGATATTGGATCGAAGAGGTCGGATATGAGTACCTATCTCCAGGAAGTTGTAGGCCGTTTGGTTGCCCATAATACGGTGAGCCAAAAGAGCAATGTTGAAGCCATGGAATATCTGGGCAACCACTTGGATGACGCCGGCTTTCGTGTTGCCTTGCAGCAAACAGATGTTGCCGGGGTGCCCAAAGCCAATCTGGTCGCACTCGCCGGTCCCCCGGAGCCGGATGGTCTGATTCTCTCCGGCCATGTGGATACCGTGCCGTTTCTCGATCAGCCGGGTTGGACACGCGATCCGCTCGCTCTTGACGTGGAAGATGATCGCGTCTATGGGCGGGGGACATCCGACATGAAAGTGTTCTTGGCCCAATGTGTCGATGCAGCAGCAACCCTGGACCTAGCAGCACTCAAACGACCTGTGGTTTTTCTGTTTACTGCTGATGAGGAAGTCGGGTGTTTGGGCGCTGCGCGGCTCATGCCTGCGCTGTCAGACCTGCTGGGTGATATCCCACGACCCCGACTGGCTTGGATCGGTGAACCTACGTCGTATCAGGTTTTTCATGCCCATAAGGGGGTCGCCGTTTTTTCTATCACTATCCATGGCCTCGGTGGCCACAGCAGTACGCCTGAACATGGGGTGAATGCGATTGCAGTAGCAGGCAAGGTCATTGATACAATTGGACAGTATCAAGCCGAACTGCACGCAACGCCTTCTACCACTTTTGCTGAACTTTTCCCTGAGTCTCCGTATCCCACGCTGAATTTCGGGCTGCTGCGAGGTGGCACTGCGGGTAATATGATTGCCGAACAGTGCACGATCCAGGTCAGCTACCGGCCCTTACCCAAAGCCGATCCGCTGGCCTGCTATCACGAGATTGCCCGGCGGGTGCGTGCGCTCGACCTGGTCGATTACAGTGGCTCGCAGCACCGGGCGAGTATTGAGCTGACCGAGCCGCTTATCGTGCCGCCGCTTTTTTCGCCACGCGGAACCCCGCTGGAAGGCGCGCTGTTCGAGGTGCTGGATCAGCACACCAGCGGTGGCGCGCCCTTTGCGACTGACGGCTGTCAGTTTGCCTCTGGCGGTATTGCCTCGCTGATTTGCGGACCTGGGGATTTAGACCAAGCCCATCAGCCGAATGAGAGTATTCGGCGGGAAACGTTTGAGAATGGGACGGATGCGATTCTTGCCGTGGTCCGAAGATTGTGTGAGGCCGACGAGTAGAGCGGGCCGTACGGCTTAGCTGCCGCTGCAAGGCAGGGAGAAAGAGAACCGGCTCCCCACGCCTTCTACACTCTCAACCCAGATCGAACCACCGTGCTGTTCGACCATGGATTGACAGATTGCCAGACCCAAGCCCGTCCCCTTGGTCGAACCATGCTGAGCGTTATCGACCTGTACGAAGGGCTCGAAAATATGTTCGACCTCGCCCGGTGGAATGCCTACGCCGTCGTCCGTCACGCTCACAATGACTCGCTCCGCCTCTTGTTCTGCGCTGATCCGTACACTCGCCGATTCCTTTTTTTAAAACTTGATAGCGTTGCCAACCAGGTTGAGCAGAATTTGCTGAAGACGCTGGGCATCGGCGTACACTTCAACCTGAGGCAGGACGGTGTTTAAGAGCTTGAGGTCTTACCACGAGTCAGGGGAGAGACTGTACTAAAGATCTGTTGTACCAGAGGCGACAGCGGGACTTTTTGCCGGTTGAATTGCGCCCGACCGCTGCGTAAGGCGGCCATATCTAAGAGGTCGGATACCAGCGACATGAGGAGAGTGCTGTTACGCTCGCAAATTTCCATCAAATGTTGTCCTTGCGCAGGCAAACGGTCGTTCCACTCTTCCCGAATGATATCTAATGAACTGAGAATCGCACTCAACGGCGTGCGCAGCTCGTGCGACGCTGTCGCCAGAAGACCGTCCCGTACTCGGTCAACCGTGGTCAGACTGCCATTGAGTTGCTGCAGTTGAGCGAGCTTGGTTTCGAGTTCTTGATTGAGGTGTTGCGCGGCTCGATTGGCTTGTTCCAGTTCTGTAGTCCGTTGTTGCACCTCTCGTTCAATCCGCATCTGCTGCTCCTGGAGGGCGTGTGCGTGCTGTTCACTTTTCCAAGGCCAATGCGGTTTGCACGGCCAGGGTTGAGAGGAGCGTGAGCTCAGGTGGGGTCATATCTTTTTCGGATCGCTCAACAGCGAGTAAGACCATGCCATGTACGGCTTGCAAAGTCGTCAGTGGAACCAGAACAACCGAACGTACTCGGGTGTACGCATGATGCAGGCTGATGCTGTCACATACCGTGGGCCGATTGCGTCTGAGCGTTCGTGCAAAATTCCCCTCTGCCATATGCCGTTGGCCCTCTTCAAACAGATCGTCTCGGAGCGCTGCGGGGATACACCGCTCGAAAAGGAATTCTTGCGTCTCGGCATCAACCAGATAGACGACCGACAGGACAACGGGAAACAGGCGATCCGCCTCACCCAGCAAAGTGGCCAACAGGTCAGTTGGTGGCAGCTGCCGATCCGATTGTTCTTGCAGCCGAACCCGGAAGGATTCGACGCGATCCAGAGAATCCAGCAGTTGCTGACTTTCGACAAGCAACCGTCGCAGCTGCGTCTGGGAAGGCTGGATACCGGCAGCCGAGTCAGGCGGAAGCGGTATATGATTGTGAGGAGTCTGAGCCATTGCAAACAAATATTCCGTCTATGAGGTACGAGAACTCTCGTTTAGTCCTTGCGATGATCTCAGCTAGCGGAAGCGCCTGTATCAGC
>CAUZQN010000011.1:0-13960 GCA_963581605.1 uncultured Binatia bacterium (SeqCode) | reverse complement strand
AAGAGCGCCACAACGACAGGCACACTCATCAAAAACCACAAGAACTGGGGCGTTCGCCAAACCATTAGGGTAACTTTTAGGGTAACGTGCGCAGCACAGTATGATTCAGACTCGTTTCAAGGCTGACGAGGACAAGCGCGAACAGGACACACCAGGGATAGAGTTCGTAATAGTCGAGATACCGAGGCGCGCTGAAAGTCGTTCGCTCCAGCTGGTCAATGGTGTCGTAAATGGATTGTAGGCTGGCCGTATCGGTTGCTCGAAAATAACGCCCTTGGGTTACGGCGGCGATTTTTGTGAGCGCCTCTTCGTCGATATCGACTTGGATCGGACGGTACACGGTATTGCCGAAAATATCGCGAGTGGGATAGGGGGCCAGGCCGCGCGTGCCTGCGCCTATGGTATACACCTTGATGCCCAGAGCGGCGGCTGCATCCGCTGCTGTCAGTGGGGAGATTTTCCCTGCATTGTTCTGTCCGTCAGTGAGCAGAATGATAATTTTGCTTTCCGCGTCCGAATGCTCCAAGCGACCGGCCGCCGTCGCCAGAGCTGATCCGATAGCCGTACCGTCTTCAATCATTCCAATCTCAGCCCGAGCTAGATTTTGTAATAACCAGCCATGATCCAGGGTTAGCGGACACTGGGTATACGGACGAGCGCTGAAAAGCACCAGGCCGATCCGGTCTCCGCCCCTGGTAGCCACAAAATCGGTCACGACTGACTTCACGACCTCGAGCCGATTGGCTCGGCCCTCTTCCAGACTGAAATCTTCAGACAGCATGCTGCTCGAAATATCGACTGCCAAAACAATATCGATGCCCTCGCCATAATACTGGCTTTCTGCTTTTCCCAATTGCGGACGTGCAAGGGCAAGAATGAGGACAAAGAGGGCAGTCCCACGCAGAATGGGTAGGATCCCGCGCCAATGCCGCTTGCCCGTATGCGTAAGAGAGCGCAACAAGTCCAGACTGGAGTAGCGAACGGCCGCTTCTTTTCCTCCCCTGGGCTGTAGCCAAAAGAGGAGCGGCAGCAGGAAGAGCAGCAAGAGCAGCCACGGATCATGCAGCTGCATCATGTGTCTCCGTGGCAAGGGAACCGGCGCGGGAGCCGGTAAGAGCGTTTGATGGCGCGTCTGATACTGGGTCTGATTCGGATGGACGCGTTTCGTCAATAAACCGTCTGGCAGCTGTATACGCCGCGTCACTATCGTCGAGGCTGGGTACATAGCGTGCAAACTTCACCAGATCCGCTTGAGATAAGAATTTGCCCAACAGTCGCTGTTGGGGAGCAGTCAGGCCGGTATCGCGGCTGACTGTCAATAAGAACTCCTCTGTGGTCATTTCCGGTGCGCGCAGTTGCAAGCCATCTTCTAAATACATGCGGACAATGCCGGACAGCGCAACATAATAGGCCTCAACCTGGCCGGCCTGAGGCAAATGCTGAGCGCGCAGATGGGTCAGCGCTTGGAGCGCAATCTCGTGAGCCGGACGCCGGGGCGTGTCAGCCGCCCGACGAAAGCGGTTTAGAAAATAGAACAACGCGGCCCCAAGCAGCACGAGGGCGATAAGAATCACTCCGCCAAGGATATACGGACGCCAGTCAAACGGAACCTCTTCCGGAGGCTTAATGTCACGGATGTCAGTGATTTGGCCTTCCTGTGTGAGAAGACTGGCCACATGGATGCGGATCGTACCACCCTGTGCCGTGTGCTTCGCTCCATCTGCAGTTGTATATGGCACGCTCGGGGCAGGAATAATGTGGTAGCCGGTGGTGAATATGGTGAGCGCATACCACCGGGCTGTGATCACGGGGTCCTGTGTCGACCGACTCGGCAGCTCACCAAAATCGATAATATCGAAATCCCCAAGGCGGTCGCTGAACACCGGGACCTGCACGTCGACGTTGGTCTCGGCTGTCACTGTGAGGGTATATCGAATCGGATCGCCAATCGTGATCTCATCCTGATCAACGCTAGCCTGCACGACGACCGTGTCAAGCTGGTCAACCGAGTCAACCTGGCCAAGCAGGTCCTCGGGTTCATCAGTCGTGTTCAACCCTGTCTGAGCGAGGGCGAGCGGGGGCAGAACGAAGAGAGCCCATGTTACGAGTACCCAGATCCTTATGCTTCTTGTCCGACTGACTGCCATGCTGCTACTCTGTGCGGGGTCAACGCCCTGTTCACGGTTGTTGTTCACAGTCGGTGCTCACGCTTGCGAAAGAAACGCAACAAGGCTTCCACATACGGTTGGTCGGTGCGCACGACAATTGCATCAACATCAGCTCGATGCAACATCCGTTCGCGTTCGCGTCGGGCTGTCTGCGCACGCTGCGCGAATTCGTGTCGCACCTGTCGGTCGCCTGTATCGATCAGCATGCGTTCGGCAGTTTCCGCATCTTGCAACGCAATGAGCCCGACGTTGGGCAAGGTCAGCTCTCGTGGGTCGTCTAAAACAATAGCAATCACATCATGCCGTCGGCTGGCGATTTTAAGCGCTAAGGCAGCACTGGGGTCAAGCAGGTCTGAGATGAGGAAGACCACGGCCCGGCGTTTACTGACATGGTTTAGATGTTCGAGTGCCGCTGCAATATGCGTTCCGCGCTGCTGGCTCTGGAATGAAAGGACCTCGCGGATCACACGCAGAACATGCCGGGTGCCCTTCTTTGGCGGCAGGGCGAGCTCGACCTCGTTGCTGAACATGACTAGGCCGACCTTGTCGTTATTGGTAATCGCGGAAAAGGCGAACACGGCGGCCATCTCCGCCGCCATGGTACTCTTCAACTGCGAGACCGTACCAAACTGGGTGGAAGCACTGGCATCGACCAGCAACATGACAGTCAGTTCGCGCTCTTCAATAAAGCGTTTGACATGTGGAATACCGGTCCGGGCAGTCACATTCCAGTCAATGCTGCGAACATCGTCTCCAGGAAAATATTGACGCACCTCGGCAAACTCCATGCCCTGGCCTTTGAACGCACTCTGATACTGACCGGCGAACAGGTCGCTTACCAGATGGCTGGTCCGAATATGAATCTTGCGGACGGTTTTGAGCTGTTCCGAGGTCAGCATGGCCGAGTGACGAGGTCGCTAAGGCACGGGCACGCCATCTAGGATCTGTTGCAGTACCGCGTCTGGGGTCATCTCCTCCGCCTCAGCTTCGTAGGTAATGATTATCCGATGGCGCAAAATATCCGGACCGATCGACTTCACATCCTGTGGCGTGACATACCCGCGCCCGTTCAGTAAGGCGTGGGCTTTGGCGGCCAAAGTCAAGGATAATGTGGCCCTGGGCGAGGCACCATATTGTATAAAACGCTGAACGTCGATGTGGTAGGCTGAGGGATCGCGCGTGGCAAACACCAAATCAATGATATAGTCCTTGATCTTATCATCCAGATAAATCTGGTCGGTCAGGCTGCGTAAGCGGAGAACATCATCAATGCTCAGAATCGGCTTGGCGCCAACGGGTAAGCTGGTCGACGCCATACGATCCAAAATCTGCCGTTCTTCCTCCTTTGAGGGATACGTGATGCGCAGCTTCAGCATAAAGCGGTCAACCTGGGCTTCCGGCAATGGATAGGTGCCTTCTTGCTCAATCGGATTCTGCGTTGCCAGGACGAGGAAGGGGTCCGGCAGGGGATGGGTTTCTTCCCCTATTGTCACCTGACGTTCTTGCATGGCTTCGAGCAACGCACTTTGGACTTTAGCCGGCGCACGGTTAATTTCGTCAGCCAGAATAATATTGGCAAAGATCGGCCCCTTCTTGGTGGTGAATATTCCCTCCCGAGGATTATAGATAAGGGTGCCGATCAGATCTGCCGGCAAGAGATCTGGCGTAAATTGAAGACGCTGAAAACGTGCGTTGATAGTCTGGGCGAGCGTTTTGACCGAGAGCGTTTTGGCCAAGCCGGGCAGCCCTTCGAGCAGCACATGGCCATTGGCCAGCAAGCCGATAATCAGTCGGTCGACCAAATAACGTTGGCCGATGATGACCTGACCGATTTCTTCTCGCAGTCGAGCCAGCACGGCTGCTTCTTCTTGGACCCGTTCATTAATAGCCGAAACATCTCCATCCATAGGTGTGTATGCTCTCCCTGCCAGGGCTGGTGTGCGCTATGGTTACAAGTCAGATCTGATTTTTCAGCAATAGACGTTTACAAGCATGCGTTTCTTCATTGAGTTTTTTCGATTGAAGCTGGTATTGATGATGTAGCTGCGAGAGACAGAACGTCTCTGCTGCGGAAAAGTAAGAGTCGAGGCCAACGGTGTCAAGAGCGTCTCCCTGTACGCGTACTCTTTACGGGCACTCTTGGGCAACAGACTCTTGAGCCGGGACCAATAAATGGGTTATCTTTTATGAATATCGGCCAATAGGACGGATTATGGAAAAAAACGGGCAGCGCAAAAAAAAACGTCCCAAAGGACTACGAACTCGGCCGAAAGGACGGGCGGTCGATCCCCAGGCTTTACACGAAGTACAAGCGCTTCTTAATGACGCACAGGACTCCGTGCGTCGGCGTGATCTTCTCATTGAGCATCTGCACAAGATTCAAGACCGCTATGGCCATCTGTCTGCAGCCCATATCGTAGCCTTAGCCCATGAAATGAAGCTTGCGCCAGTAGAGGTGTATGAGGTCGCGACTTTCTACCATCACTTTGATGTGATCAAAGAAGGCGAGATACCACCGCCGCCTATAACGGTCCGGGTGTGTGACTCGGTCAGTTGTGAGCTAGCAGGCGCGAAAACACTCCTTCCTGCCCTCGAACAAGCGGTCGGCAAGACCGTACGTATTCAGCGGGTGCCGTGCGTTGGCCGCTGTGAGACCGCGCCGGTCGCGGTTGTGGGCCAGAATCCGATTGGTTCGGCAACCGTTGATAAGGTGGCACAAGCTGTCGAACAGGGCGAAACACAGGCGCGTTTACCCAGCACGACGGTTGAGTATGCGGCCTATTGCCACGACGGTGGATATCAGGTTCTGCGCGCCTGCCTCGCGGGAGCGCGCGATGTTGAGTCTGTGCTGCAAGCGCTGGAAGATTCCGGCCTGCGCGGTCTTGGTGGCGCCGGCTTTCCCGCCGGACGGAAATGGCGCATCGTGCGCGGCGCCGCTGCCCCACGTTTGTTAGCCGTGAATATTGATGAGGGAGAACCTGGCACGTTTAAGGATCGGTTTTATCTTGAACGCGATCCGCACCGCTTCCTGGAAGGTATGCTCATTGCCACCTGGGCGGCCGAGATAGACGAAGTCTATATTTATATCAGAGATGAATATCCGGCCTGTATCCAAATCTTGAAAAATGCGCTTGCCGCTCTTGAGGCTGATGCATCCATTCCGTCCATAACGCTGCCGGCTATCCATATTCGTCGTGGTGCGGGCGCGTATATCTGCGGCGAAGAATCGGGGATGATTGAGTCGATTGAGGGTAAGCGCGGTATGCCGCGCCTGCGTCCGCCCTATGTGGCCGAAGTCGGTCTGTTCGGACGCCCAACCTTGGAGCATAATTTTGAGACCTTGTACTGGGTGCGTGATATTCTCGACCAAGGGCCCGAGTGGTTTGCCAGTCACGGCCGTCACGGCCGTAAGGGACTACGCTCGTTTTCAGTCAGCGGCCGGGTGCAAAAACCGGGCGTGCATCTGGCTCCGGCCGGCATTAGCCTGCGTGAACTGGTTGACGAATACTGCGGCGGCATGCTGTCCGGTCATGAACTATACGCCTACTTTCCTGGTGGTGCGTCCGGCGGTATTTTGCCCGCCTCGCTGGCCGATATTCCACTCGATTTTGACACGCTGCAGCCGCACGGCTGCTTTATCGGTTCTGCCGCGATTATCGTCCTGTCTGATAAAGACAGCGTTAAAGCCGCCGCTTTGAACGCCATGCGCTTCTTTGCCCATGAGTCATGCGGCAAGTGTACGCCCTGTCGCGTTGGTACAACCAAGGCTGCCGGACTGATGGCGCAAAAAAAATGGGATACTCCGTTGCTTGAGGAACTCGCCCAGGTCATGGGCGACGCGTCGATCTGTGGACTGGGCCAGGCTGCACCCAATCCCATCCGTTGTGTCATCAAATACTTTCCACAGGAGCTTGCCTAATGGCTGCCATGCCCGAACTCGAAAGCCCACCCATTACCTTTGTCCTGGACGGACGTGAGGTCGAAGCGCTGCCGAGCGAGACGATTCTGCAAGCCGCCCGTCGCCACGGCGTTGAGATTCCTCACTTGTGTTACAAGGACGGGCTGCGGCCGGACGGCAACTGCCGTGTGTGTGTTGTTGAAATCACAGGTGAACGGCCTTTGGCCCCATCCTGTTGTCGAACGCCGAGTGCAGGCATGCAGGTTTCAACCACGAGTGAGCGTGCGCGCCACTCCCAGAAGATGGTATTGGAGCTGTTGCTGTCGGACGTGGTAGAGACCGCCTATACCCGCGATTCCGAGCTGGATGCCTGGGCGCGCGCTCTTGAGATCGGCAAACCGCGCTTTGCCTCCCGTCAGCAACCCAAACAGGATGGGTCGCATCCGGCGATTAGCGTCAATCTTGACGCGTGTATTCAGTGTACGCGCTGTCAACGCGCCTGCCGGGAGGAACAGGTCAACGATGTGATCGGCTATGCCTTTCGCGGCGGTCATGCCGAGATTGTCTTTGACTTGGGCGACCCCATGGGGGACAGCTCGTGTGTCGGCTGTGGAGAATGCGTCCAGGCCTGTCCGACTGGAGCGCTGATGCCGGCAGGCCAAGTCGGTCTGGTCGAACCAGATAAGACGATCGATTCAGTCTGTCCCTATTGCGGGGTCGGCTGCCTACTGACGTATCATGTTAAAGACAACAAGATTCTTCACGTTCAAGGTCGTGATGGTCCGGCCAACCACAGCCGTTTGTGCGTCAAAGGGCGCTATGGTTTTGATTATGTGACCCATCCGCACCGGCTGACCAAGCCGCTGATCCGCAAACCAGGCATACCCAAGTCGCCTGATATCAGCATCGATCCGGCTAATCCCTCTGGCGTGTTTCGTGAAGTAAGCTGGGAGGAGGCGCTCGACCTTGCGGCACACGGCCTCAAAAAGATCCGGGATGAAAAGGGCGGCTCGGCCCTGGCTGGGTTTGGGTCAGCCAAAGGGAGTAACGAAGAGGCCTATTTATTTCAAAAGCTAATACGGACCGGCTTTGGCACCAATAATGTGGATCACTGCACCCGGCTGTGCCATGCATCGTCGGTTGCCGCGCTCTTAGAAGGGATCGGGTCTGGTGCGGTCTCTAATCAGGTGGAAGATGTCGCCGAAGCGGAATGCATTATCGTTATCGGCTCGAACACGCCCGAGAACCACCCGGTCGCTGCCACCTTTATGAAGAACGCGACCAAGGTCGGCAAGACGCTGGTGGTCATGGACCCACGTCGAACAGAGTTGGCGCGCCACGCCACCTATTACCTGCAGTTTAAACCGGACACGGATGTCGCCCTGCTCAACGCCATGATGCATACCATCATTGAGGAGGGCTTGGTCAATCCGGAATTTATCGAGCAGCGCACAGATGGGTTTGCACTCATTAAACAGAACGTTGTCTCCTTCAGCCCCGAAGAAATGGCTCCTATCTGTGGGATTCCGGCCGAGACCATCCGTGAGGTCGCCCGCCTCTATGCCACCGCGTCCGGTTCGATGATCTTTTGGGGCATGGGTATCTCGCAGCATATTCACGGCACGGACAACGCCCGGTGTTTGATTGCCCTGGCCCTCATGACCGGACAGATTGGTCGTCCGGGCACGGGGCTGCATCCTCTGCGTGGGCAGAACAACGTCCAAGGCGCGTCTGACGCCGGCCTGATTCCTATGATGTTCCCCGACTATCAACGGGTTGACAACGAGGCTGCGCGGCAGCGTTTTGAAGAATTATGGGGCGTCTCTCTTGATCCGAATCCTGGCCTCACCGTAGTCGAAATTATGAATGCCATTCTGGATGGCAAGCTGCACGGCATGTATATCATGGGCGAGAATCCGGCCATGTCCGACCCCAATCTGCATCATGCCAGACAGGCCCTGGCGGCCCTCGATCACCTCGTGGTGCAAGATCTGTTTTTGACGGAAACTGCGTCATTTGCCGATGTCATTCTGCCAGCTTCCGCCTTTCCAGAGAAAACGGGCACCTTTACCAACACCGATCGGCGCGTACAGCTTGGCCGCAAAGCCCTGGATACGCCAGGTGCAGCCCGTCAGGATCTGGACATTATTCAAGATATTGCACGTCGGCTGGGATTAGACTGGCAGTATCCTGATACGGCTGCGGTCTTTGAAGAAATGCGCCAGGCCATGCCCAGCATAGGCGGGATTAGCTGGCAGCGACTCGAACAGCACAGCTCTGTGACATATCCGTGTTTGAGTGAAGACGATCCGGGTCAGCCTGTTGTTTTCAAAGCAGACTTCCCGACTCAAGACGGACGCGGACGCTTTGTTCCAGCTCGGCTGATCAGTGCTGACGAGCTGCCGGATAAAGAATTCCCGTATGTCTTGATTACCGGACGACAGCTCGAACACTGGCATACCGGAGCCATGACGCGCCGGGCGAGTGTGCTGAATGCTCTTGAGCCGCAGCCTGTTATCAGCATGCACCCGGAAGACTTGGCCGCTATAGGAGGCGCGGCAGGTGATCTGCTGACTCTTTCCTCGCGGCGGGGTGAGCTGACGGCCTATGCGCGGGCGGACGATGGACTTCAGCGCGACGAGATTTTTATTCCATTCTGCTATCAAGAAGCCGCGGCCAACCTATTGACCAATGACGCTCTTGATCCGTACGGCAAGATTCCGGAGTTCAAGTACTGCGCGGTGAAAGTTGAGGTGAACCGAACGGCTGAAGTATAAATGGATCGCCTGGAAACGCTAATGCAAGTCCCGGGCGTATTCTTTCAGCTGCGTCAGCGGAATATGCTCTAAGGTCACCTCATGGGTGGAGGACAACATGACCCACGGAGCGGCGCCGGCCTCATAGGCTTCCTGCCAGCGGAGTGCGCATAAACACCAACCGTCACCGGGCTGTAATCCAGGAAAGCCAAACTCCGGCCGGGGTGTACTGAGGTCGTTGCCCTTGGCCTTGGAAAATTCCAAGAACTCGTGAGTGACTTCTATACAGACGGTATGCAACCCGACATCCTCTTTCCCCGTGTTGCAGCAGCCATCCCGGTAGAAGCCGGTTAACGGCCGGGAGCTGCACTGTTGTAGTGTTTCACCTAAGACATTTGTTGATTCGTGCATGATAGGCAACTTTCTACTTCGCTATTTCCGAAAGGACGATTTGCCGGCATGGGAAATCGCATCTCGGGTTACTATTCCGAGACCGGTCAGAAAGATTACGCAGGTAAGAATGAGACAAGCCCATCCATATTCTAGAGACCTAGTTCGCGCTTTTTCCCCTCCGGTACAAATCCATCCTTATCCCAACCCCGCGCTGCGTAATATCCCTGTATCATTATTCTCAATTCGTCAGGCGTTAAGCGGACACCTTGGGCAACACCGCTGGAGAGAGGCTCGTTCAACAGCCGAGGCGGGAGCCAGTCATCACCGGGCTGCCAGCCTGCCCGCATATTAAAGAGCTTCTTGAGGGTATTAATGCGTTCGCCGGCCCGTTTGAGGTCGGTACTAGAAAACTGCCAACCCGTGACATGGCTCAAGAGGATTGCGGATTCGGAATAAAAATCATCAAAACATTTTCTGAGAAATTTGCACACAATGAGCGAGTCCAGCACCGCGGCAAAGTCTTCTGATGACACAACCAGGGCACCTCGCCCAGCATCGGCCTGTAGCCGATCTACCTGGCCTGAGAAATCCGCTTCATATGCACCGGAGCGGTTGTGGCAAGCCCCGCGCGGACTAACGGCCAGACCGAGTGCCATGGTTTTTAGGCTGCGTGGCTCATAGCCTGGCAGCTCCATGCCCTTCACCTGTATGGCGAAGAATTCAGCCGCTGTCCCGATTTGTGCGGCGGCGCGTCGGGACCCTTCAGCCAGCAGCTCTCCTAGACCTTTTCGGTTCGCAATATCTGTGATGGTAGTCAGGACGGCATCCGCATTCCCAAATGTAAGGCCGGCATCACGCGCCTCAGGCAGCAGCCCTTTTTCCGTACATTCCATAGCCCAGGCAAGCGTACCGCCGGTGCTAATCGTGTCCAATCCGTACAGATCGCATAGCCGGGCCGCTTGCAGGACATCCTCCGGCTGTTCGATGCCACACAGCGGACCCAGGGCGAAGAGCGTTTCATATTCGAGACGCTGCTCGTTGCCGCTCATTGACCGAAACAGTCGTTCGCAGCGTATCGTACACGATGCGCAGCCGTGCACTCGGCTGAAGCTATTTGCGACCAAAGTCTCGCCACTCAATGCCTCAGCGTGTGAGAAGGTCGCTTGTTGAAAGTTTCGAGTCGGCAGGCTGCCCAAACGATTAAATACCGACAGATTCGCAACCGTCCCGATTTCGCGGTACTTCGCCGTCTCGGGACCAACACTCCGCTCGCGCAGCGCACGGGCGATTTTTTCCACGCCATCCTTGTCAGCAACAGCGGTCAGATGATGCCCACGTAAAGCTACTGCTTTCAGGTTCTTCGAGCCGAAAACCGCTCCGATGCCGCCCCGCCCGGCATGCCGACCTTCATTACTCAGCGTGGCAAAACGAACGCGATTCTCACCAGCCTGACCAATCGCAGCGATCCGGATTTCCGAGTCTTGGAGTGTGTTTCGAATTGCCGCTTCGGTCTCTTGCGGACTCTTGCCCCATACGTGTCTTGCGTCTCTAAACTCGACTGTGTTGTCTGTAATCCAGAGATATATGGGCTGTGCAGCTCTGCCTGTTACTACTATGGCGTCGAGACCCGTACGCTTCAGCTCCAGGGCAAAAAAGCTGGAAGAGAGGGAGTCTGCAATAAAACCTGTGAGCGGTGATTTGGTAACCACGGCATACTTCGCGGTGGTGGTCAGCCCTGTGCCGACAAGGGGTGCGCTGGTGAAAATCAGCGGATTTGTCGGTGAGAACGGCTCAACATCAGGCGGTGTAAAGTCGTACAGCAAGGAGGTTCCTAAGCCGATACCACCCAAAAACGCCTGGAGACGAGCCTCTTCAATATCCCGCCAGTCGTAGGCTTGAGCGGTGAGGTCGATATGCAGCAGGCGGCCATAGAATCCGTACACGGCTTATCCTCCGGCATCACTCGATAAGATGAGTAAACTATCTCCGGCCTGAATGGGAGTATGCGCGTCTTTGATAAAGAGTTTCCCGTTTATATTGCAGGCGTATCCGCTCAGGAGCGTAGGATAGCCTGCCTCATCCGAAGAAAGAACCGGGCCAACGAGCTGCGGGCATGCCGCAGCCAAAGCTGCAAGCGCGTCCTCGAGTGTTGCTTCAGTCGGCAGAATGAGTGGAAACTGGGTGGTGTTTGCTTTGAGGCGCGCTACGCCAAACAGCTCAACCGTACACGAGACCGGTGGATATAACGTGCGCCACCGAGCCAGTGCGTCTTGGTAGTCGGCCTCCGTGTTCATATTGAGAAAACTCAGCCCCTCGGGGTCAAACCGTTTTATCTCTTCTGGAGACACTTTTCGTGTCGGTACTGTGTCATACAAGAAGATCGGACGCAGCCGTTTGTGTGCCAGCTGTTCCTGTAAGCGAGGTATGACACTGTGGCGATAGACCGCATGCAGGGGCTGGAGCCGCTCCTGCCAGAACGGGACAACAACGTCATAGTTTTTGAGCAGAGAAGTCAAATACTCAATGAAAGGCAGCTGTAAGAAAGCAACATCGCACGAGGTCACAAAGGCCGCTGTCCCCCGTATGGCCTGCAAGCCATAACAGATGCCACCTACCGGCCCTTGGTGAGCGACCTCATCTGAGACGACGGTAACGGGTAAAGCCGGCAGTGTCTGGTCCGGTGCGGCAACCACAACAATATCGGCAAACCGCTGGGCGAGACGATTAACAAGGTGGGTGATCAAGGGCTTTCCATCGAAAGGCAAAAGGGCTTTGGCCTTTCCCATGCGGGAACTTTTTCCTCCGGCGAGGATGACCGCCGACAGATCGGTACTAGGGGGTTGGGTGTCCATAGTGTGTGAAGAGATCCGTATTGATGAGCGGAAATGCTAGCATCTCTCTCAGAGGGTGTCTAATAATGGACTTTTTGGACCCCCTCTTTACTCAGGACAATAAATTTTGGCGCTCGTCTCTTTTTTCGTTGTAATCAAAACCAGAATTTGCTACCCTTCTCTGCGCTCGTGGAAATCGTCCCGTGTGTTGAATGAGCCGGCCCGAGAGTTGCAAGACTCGTAAAGCTTGCAACCCCTGTTTGAGGCCCCTGGAACCCGCTCATAGGTTCACGGGGCCTATGTATATGCACTACGGAGGTGGAAATTGGCGCAGAGACTTTTTATTGGCAATCTCTCGTTTAAAACAACGGAAGGGGAACTTGAAACCCTATTCGCCGAGTCTGGCTCGGTCTCTTCAGTGACGATTATTATGGACCGATTTTCCGGTCGCTCGCGAGGATTCGGTTTTATTGAAATGGGCAGTGAAGAAGAGGCCCAAGCCGCAATCGAACGATTGAACGGATACGAATTCGAAGGGCGAGCGCTGACCGTCAATGAGGCCAAGCCTCAGGAGCGGCGAGATGGCGGAGGTGGCGGAGGTTATGGCGACCGCGACCGTTAGTCTGGATTAGAGGAGATTTCTTTTTGGCTGTAAAATTATACGTTGGCAATTTACCTCCTTTGTTATGTTTCCCCGACCTTGAGGATTTATTCGCCCCTTTTGGTACGCTCCAATCCGCCGAACTTATGACCGACCCTGCGACCGGCTTATCGCGGGGGTTCGGCTTTATTGAGATGGAGACCGAGGAGTTTGCCCAGGCTGCAATTGCAGCCTTGAATGGGAAAGAAGTGGACGGCCAGACCCTGACCGTTAATGAGGCGAAACCCAGCCGCGGCGGACCCATGCTCGCACGCGGCGGCCGTGACAGAGGCCCCCCGTCTGCGGGCAGACCTCCGATGCGTTCCCAAGCCTCCTCAGGTACACGGCTCTTTGTCGGGAATTTGCCCTATACGGCGGGCAACGCCGACTTGGAAAAGGTCTTTGCCGAGGCTGGCGAGGTCAGCTCGGTCATGGTTGTATCGGACCGCTTCTCTGGACAATCGAAGGGCTTTGCTTTTGTTGAGATGGGCTCAAAGGAGGATGCTCAGGCCGTCATCCAAAAGTTTAACGGCCAAGAGGTGCTGGGCCGAATCCTGAAGATCAACGAAGCCCGCCCGCCGGAACGACGCCGATTTGGCGGCGGCGGCGGTGGCGGTGGTGGCGGCGGTGGTGGCCGACGCTTTTAATAAATTACTCTTTTCCGAGATGGTAGAAAACGAGGCCGGTCAGAAGCTTGGGGTAGAAATAGGTTGACTTCTGCGGCATCGTTTCTCCTCCCTCGCACACCCGCTTGATCTGTTCAAACGTGGTCGAGCGTAGCAGAAATGCGGCTTGGCACTCCCGCTCGGCAACGAGCCGGAGTGCCTCATCTTCGTTGCTCGTATATGAGACCGCCCTTTTCTGGACTTCTGGCGGCCAGCCGAGAAAGCGCTGGAAAATTACGTCGTGTAGGACCGTCACGTCTAGCCCTCGGATTGCCTCTGATGCCGGCATACCGTGGGTCACTCGGTCATCAAAGGACAATAGCCAGTAGTGCTCGGCGTCGGCTAGTACGCAGCCTATGCGCCGCTCGGGTCCATTTTGCCCATTTTGAATGGGAGCGGCGAGCGCAGCCAGAAAGGCATCTCGTTGTGTGAGAGCATAACGCGCCAGCCGAAAGTCACGCTTGAGGACAGCCTGAAGACTGGCCGGACTCGGGAAACGTGTCTGCTGGATAAGCCGGTGGGTGGGCAGAATGGTGAGACCTGGGTCTTCCGCATTGGTGAGATAGGCTAAGACATAGCGAAATGGCTCCTCGCCGGTTGAGCCGGTTG
>CAUZQN010000010.1:0-14051 GCA_963581605.1 uncultured Binatia bacterium (SeqCode) | reverse complement strand
CCCCTCAAGAATGTAATATAGAAGGATAATTTGACATATCACTCCTGATTATCTAGATAATCAGGAGTGACTTCCCTATTATCCAACTATAAAAGAACTCTCCAGGTCTCCCTGGAAGACCATCAGGCCGCCTTTCTGTGGGGGCCACGCAAGGTCGGCAAGACCACTCTCCTGCATCAGCAGTTTCCCTCTGCCAAGTTTTACGACCTGCTGAATACTGATCTCAAAACACAGCTGATGTTACGGCCGGCGCTCTTGCGTGAAGAAGTGCTGGCCAGTCAGTATCCGCTGGTGATTGTTGACGAAGTCCAAAAAGTCCCAGCGCTTCTCGATGAGGTGCATTGGTGTATTGAAAATACGCCAACCCAGTTCATTCTGTGTGGCTCGAGTCCACGCAAACTGAAACGAGGGGCTGCGAATTTGCTTGGCGGACGGGCATGGCGATTTGAGCTGTTTCCTCTGACCACACAGGAAATAGGAGCATACGATCTGGAACGGATCGTTAACCATGGGCTTATCCCGCTGCACTATATAGCCAAAAAGCCAGAACGGAGCTTACGCGGATATGTCGTGGACTATCTCGAAGAGGAAATCCAGGCTGAGGCACTGACGCGCAATATCCCGGCATTTGCTAAGTTTCTTGAAGCGGCCAGTCTGACACATGGACAACTACTTAATTATACGAATGTTGCGCGGGACTGCGGGGTGAGTGCGAAGACCGTGCGTGAGTACTATCACATCTTAGAAGACACCCTCTTGGGCCATACCCTAGAGCCCTGGAGGAAACGGAAGGACCGCCGGCTTATTGAAACTGCGAAATTCTATCTCTTTGATCCGGGTGTTGCGCGTGCGTTAGCTGGTATGCGTCAGATCCAGGCTGGAAGCAGCGAGTTTGGTTATGCGTTCGAGCACTTTTTGTTGGAAGAGGTACGCGCGTATCTGAGCTATACGGAACAGTATCACCCCGTGTCGTTTTGGCGCACGAGTACGGGTCTTGAAGTTGACGTCATAGTCGGAGACTTAGAACTGGCCATTGAATGCAAGGCAGTTCCCCAGGTGGATGAACGCCATACCAAAGGGCTGCGTGCCCTTATGGAAGACCAGACAGTGAAACGGGCCATGGTCGTCAGCCTGGACGCCGCGCCGCGCCGGCTCGCTAACGGTATTACTGTGTATCCGTGGTCGATCTTTTGTCAAAAATTGTGGGCCGGGGATTTGGGCATATAGGAGCACTCCGCGGGCGACGGCGGGTAAGTAATAGAGTCCGCGATTCAATTCGAGCGGGAGTCGAAAACGCTGCCCTTATCGCCGGTCGTACAGCGGGTGTCCTTTTCTACCGAGATGTACTTTAGCAATATGGTCGGCTTCAAGATGGGCAATATACAAGTCGTCAAAATTGGGCCCACCAAAGGCGCAGTTGGTCGGTCCTTGGGTCTTTGTCCCGTCCGGGTCGTCAATCAGGATGGATAATTTACCCTCGGGATCGAGCACGACCAGGCGGTTGATCATGGGCAGGGTGACAACCATATAGCCTTCCGTATCGAAGGCCATTCCGTCCGGCAGACCGCCAAGATCTTCACCAAAGACCTCAGGCTGGCCATGGCTGCCGTCCGCACGCATCGCCACCCGGATGCAGTTGTTTTTGCTTGACTGCAAAACGTATACGGCTTGTTCTTGGGGATCGATGGCCGTGCCATTGGCGAAATAGATGCCAGTAGCTGCAACGTCTCCGCTTCCGTCAGGCCGAAGCCGAACCAGGCTGCCCTTGGGTACGGGATTGCGGATCTCTGTCATGACTTGTTCGAGGTCGGCCATAATAAAATCCGACGAGTTGGATACGTACAGATTGCCCTCGGCGTCAAAAACAGGGAAATTCGGCAACGTTAGTTTGATGTCGCCAACCTGATCGGCAAACAGACTTACCTGGCCGTCTGGAGTGACCTTGAGAACTGCGGCCTTGCCGGGATCACACACAAATAGATTTCCCTGTTGGTCCAGAGCCATGCCAGCCGGTCGGCCTCCGGTACGAGCGAATTCCGAAACGGTTCCGTCGGGTGCGAGTCTGCGAATGACCCCATCCGTTCCGCCACCGTACACATTCCCTTCACGGTCTACGACCACGCCTTCCGGACCTTTAAATCCAGTGGCAGCCGCTTCCACCTGATCGAGACTGAGTTGTTGGTAGGCCATACTACACCTCTTTCTCCGTCTGCTATTTTGCCGTCTGCTGTTAGCGGCCCATCTTGAGCCGATCTTCCTGTGCCCAACCTTCTTTGAGAGGGACGGTAAAATACGGGGTGAGTGACATCTTCTTAAACTTCCACTCCCCATTCTGTTTGACGTATTCATCGTCATAGCGGGCGGCCACAACATACGCCTCACCTTTGGCGATCGTTTTGGCTTCGAGGTAGGCATAACCTTTGCCGTGATCGCCTTGGACATCGACTGCATGGTTATGAATGAACTGCTTCACAAAGGACAGCAAGCTCTCAACCCCTTGAAAGAATTTCGCGATCTCTGCCCGACCTGTGGCTTTTCCCAGGTAGTCGAAATCCAGCTCCGCATCTTCGGTGAACAGACCGGGGATGGCATCTAGCTCCTCCCCGTTGATGCACTCGTGATAACGAAAGCGGAGCGAGCGTATCGCTTCACGGTCGCTGAGATCTTGGATCTTGGTTTCCAAGGCTTGTAAGCGGGTTTCAATAGCTTGCGACATTTTCTCCTCCTTCTTATGAATCCAGCTCTACGATTGCACTTTCGGCTCCAGACTTTCAAACCACGGCAAGACGAGTTTTTCGTTGATGTTGTAGGTATAGGCATGACTCCAATCCGGCAGTTCTGTGTACTTGACGTTGTAGCCAATATGCTCCAGCAGTTCATTCGATGATCGAACCGTCTCGACCGGAAAGATAAAATCATGCACGCCGTGAATCACATGAATCAGAACGTCTAAACCTAGTTTTTGTCGCAGCATGCCATCCGTCGCAGGGCTGAGTTCACCCGCAATGGGTGCAATGCCGGCAAAGAGTTCGGCTTGATCCAATCCGAGCAAATACGTATAGGTCCCGCCATCCGACAAGCCGGACAAATATACCCGCGCGCGATCCACAGCATAGGTCTCACACACCTCGTCAAACATGATCCGGATCGAGCGGCTATCGACCGACGGTTGCAGGACTGACCAAGTCGGCCCGATCGATTTCGGTGACAGCAGGAGATAGCCCTTACTTTTCGCTGGACGCAGCCACGTCCAAATATAGTCATCGCCCCGCCCGTACCCCCCATGCAGACAGACAATCAACGGCCAGTTTTTGTCTGGGGTGTAATATTCCGGCACGTATAGCGAGTAATCCGCGTGCTCCTGCGTTTGCGGGTGATGGATCATACCAACAGGACCGTCCACACCGTCAGCCCGTGTCTCCAATGCGTCGCGGTTGGACTCTGCTTCCGGCAACAACCAATATGCTTGCAGCGTCGGCAGGTGAGCGCGCTGGTTATATAACACGTCTAGTCCTCGGCACAGCGAGAAACGACTATTGACAAACGCCGCGCCAAAGTTTGGTCCAGGCACCCCTTCGAGAAAGCCTTTGCAGGAATTGTTCAAATGCGTCAGCGCGGCAGAGAATGCAGCACCAAACTCAGAGAGCTCCTCGGGGGGTTCGAGTGCGGCGAGCGCAGACGGAGCGACTTCAAAAAAATCACCAATAGTGTCTCGCAACCGTGCTTGCGCTTCTGGGATCTTCCCAAAGTCCATATTCTCCTGAATGTCTTCAAACGTTCGTAAAAAGAGTAGGATCTTTTCTTCCGCCCGCTGAATATATTCTTTGTACTGTTCCTGGGCCATCATGCTTACCCTGGTCCCCTTTTTATATCTCTCTCTATCTCTTTCCTTATACGCCGCCTTTGTACAATCCTTTGCATCTGCTTGCAAATTGGCCTATCGTTGCAAACTCACCTATCGTCTTGGTCGTACTGAGGTTTGGCTTACACACAGGAGGGGATATGAGCACAGCGACAGCCCAGAGCTTGCCAAGTAATGCGCAAGAACTCGCAGGACGCTTTGGCGATCCGGACCAACTCGCAGAAAAACACAAGCTGGCCTACATCGATGAAGCCGCCGCGCGTTTTCTTAAACAGTGTCCGTTTGTGATTGTTTCCACTGCCGATGCTCAAGGCCGGTGTGATGCCTCACCCAAAGGCGACCCGCCGGGGTTTATCGGGATTGGAGATAAACACACGTTGTATCTGCCTGATCGTGCGGGCAATAAGATGTTCCAGAGCATCAGCAATATTCTGGAGAATCCCCACGTCGGTCTGCTCTTTCTTATTCCTGGCGAGGAATGGACGATGCGCATCAACGGTCACGCGCGCATTGTGGATGAACCCCAGCTTTTGGAGAAACTCAGCGCGCGTAACCGGCCGGCCCAACTTGCCATCGAGGTGAAAGTCGAAGAATGTTATTTTCACTGCCCCAAGTCGTTCAAACGCGCCGAGCTGTGGAATACTGACAAATTCCACAAATATGACGGTGATTCGTGGGGCACTATCCTTGCTCAACGGACGAAGCTGGAGCAGGAAAAAGCCAAAGAACTCGACGGCATGATCGAAGAGTCGGTCAAACATTTATAGCCGAAAGGAAGGGTGAAGCGGTGGAAAGGCGGCCAGAGCAATGCCCCGGCCGCGCTACTTTACTGCAGGGGCGAGAAGCTCGCTGGAGTCAGGATTTTGTTGTACTGGCTAACAATCATGCCTTGGGCCTTGGGACGAAACGCCTGCAGCTGAGGATCTTCTGCCTGGGCTGCACGAGCTTGGGCCCGATGATTCATATCCTCATATGCCCAGATATGGACGACCTCGTTTAACGGACCGACCTCGGTCGACCACCAGCCCACCAGTTTGGAGTATTTGCTGATTACCGGCAGTCCTTCTTTTTCTATGAGTGCCTGAAACTCCGGCACCTTACCCGGCTGTAGCGTATACACACGCATCTCATACACCATACTGTCACCCTCCTTGTTTTAAGATTCTCAACTCCTCACACAGGTCCTTTTAACCATTCTGCCTTAGCGCTTCACAGCCTTCTTCGTCAAGCAGCCCGGCAAATACTCCCCAACTGACTTGCACCCTCCCCTAGGCTTCGATTAAGCTCCGAGCCGGAGGGGCACTATGGGACTTCAGGATCTTCACAATCTTCGTGACCAAGTCTGCATTGTCGGCGTGGGTGACACCAAACAAGGCGCTGTATCAGACAAGACCGGCGATGAGTTAGGCATTGATGCCGCCAGGGCAGCGCTGGCAGACTGCGGTCTAAAAAAAGACGATATTGACGGTCTGTTTGTCCAGCCCAGCTATGGCCGGCAGGGCGATTATCTCAAAGTCGGGCTGATGCTCGGCCTGAATCCAAAAGTCGGCGGCGCAGTTGAAGCATCGGGCGCAACAGGCTGTTACATGATTCAGCATGCCGCCCTGCTCCTCAACGCGGGCATGGCCAACTACATCCTGCTCGTCTACGCCACCAATCAAAAGACCAATAGAAATAGATTCGGGGGAGCGCTTTTAGAAGAACACGCACCATACGGAGCCTTTAATCCATCCGGCCCGTTTGCGTTTGCCTTCCGCCGCCACATGCATCTCTACGGTACGACCGAAGAGCAGCTTGCCACGATTGCGATTAATCAGCGTAAGCACGCCATCCTAAATCCCAAAGCTGTGCAGCAAACGCCGATTACGCTTGACGACTATATGAGTGCGCGCTACATCGTGTGGCCGCTACGCTTATTCGACTATTGCTACATCACCGACGGCGGACACGCCTTTATCCTCACCAGCCCGGAGCGCGCAAAGGATCTCAACAAGCCCCCGGTTTATATCCGTGGCATGGGACGCCAAGAAGCCTTTCGTGCCTATGAAACGCCAGATCTGGTGATGCAAAGCTTTCAGCAAGAGGCCGTGGCCAAGATGGTCTTTGCCATGGCGGGGTGCACAACGCGGGACATACAAGCCTTATACGTCCAAGATGCCTATAGTCCTGCAGTGATCGCTGCGTTAGAAAATTATGGCTTTTGTCCACGTGGCGAATCAGGTCACTGGATTCAAGACGGACGGATTGCGCTTGGGGGTGAACTACCGCTCAACGTCAACGGCGGGCAGCTGTCTGAGACCTATATGGTCGGCTGGCAAAACACTTATGATGCCGTCCGTCAGCTTCGTGCTGAGTGTGGAGAACGCCAGATCGAGGCGGTAGAACGCATTATGTGTACGTATACCGGCGGTCTGCGCGAGCATGCTGGCGCGTTGATTTTGCGCAGGTAAAGCGGAGGAAGAACGTATGACCGACTACAACAAACCCCTGCCCGTTATCGAAAAATGGAACGAACCGTATTGGCAAGCCGCCAAGCGCCACGAGTTTGTAGCTCAACAGTGCAAAGCCTGTGGCTACATCCACTTGCCGCCTGGGCCGGCGTGTACAAACTGCCTGAGCCCGGTCCAAGACTGGGTCCAGCTCAGCGGCAAAGGCAGTATTTATTCGTACGGCATTTATTATCAGCAATGGCACCCAGGCTTTGCCGACGACGTTCCGTATAATGTCGCGCTCATTCATCTGGACGAAGGACCCCATATCATCAGCCAGATTATAGGCTGTACAAATGAAGACCTCGATTGTGACCTGCCAGTCGAAGTCACATTCGATGATATTACTCCAGAAATCACGTTGCCAAAATTTCGCCTCGTAGGGATCAAACAGTCCTAACCATGTCCCTGAACATTAGTAGGACACTCGGAAGGACACTCGGAGCGAGTCTATGACCCTCAATGCTGACAGCGCTGGTGTGGAACAACCGGTCGGCTGGCCGCGTCGGTTTACGATCATTCTTTTCTTCTTCACCTGCACGCTGATCCTGTATATCGACCGCGTCAGTATTTCCGTGGTCGCGCCTGTGCTGACGAAAGAGTTCGGCTGGGACGAGGCCATGATGGGGACTATCCTATCCGCCTTTTTTGTCGGCTATCTGTTCACCCAGCTCCCCGGCGGCCTGATCGCCGATCGTTTTGGCGGCAAGGGCATCTTAGGTTTTGCCGTCCTGTGGTGGTCAGCGCTCACCTTTATCACTCCGTTTGCGCGTACGGTTCCGCTTATGATCGCCGCCCGGATCGGACTCGGTATTGGCGAAGGCGTGACTCAACCGGCGTTATACAGCATGACCGCGCGCTGGATTCCGGCGCGTGAACGTTCACGCGTTATCGCCTTTAACCTGGCTGGCGTCTACCTCGGCTTGATGATCGCTTTTCCTGTCGCCGTATGGTTGATGACCACCTGGGGCTGGCCGTGGGTGTTCTATACCTTCGGACTCTTGGGCATTGTGTGGGCCGTCCTCTGGTATTTCCTGGTCACCAGCCGGCCTGAGGACCACCCGACCATCTCTCCTGCCGAACTGGTCTATATCCAGCAAGACCGGCCGCAGGCGGATCCGGTCGAAACCTTCCCTGGCGACTATTTTTCTCGTCCAGCGCATTTTGGGCTTTGTTAGTCGGCCAATTTTGTGCCTTGTGGACTTGGTATATGTTTCTGACCTGGATGCCCATTTACCTGGTCAATGTCTGGGGGTTTTCGCTCCAAGAGATGGGTCTGTACTTGATGCTGCCCTATTTGGTCATGCTGATCATTGCCAATACTGCAGGCTGGATAGCCGATGGGCTGATTCACCGTGAGGTGAGTCCGACAGTAGTACGCAAGAGTTTTCAGGGTCTGAGTTTTGCGGGTTCGGCGCTGTGTCTGCTCTTGCTGTCAGCCACCACTTCGCAGTGGCTGGCGCTGCTGTATATCACCCTCGGATTGGGGGCTGTGGCGCTGTCGGCAGCCGGCTTTCTGGTCAATCATTTGGATATCGGGCCGCGCTATGCCGGGGTGCTGATGGGCATTGCCAACACCGTCGGAACTGTTCCTGGCATCCTGGCTCCTATTGTGACCGGATTCATCATTCAGTCGACTGGCAGCCGGCATCTCAGGTGTTGGCCTCATCGTCTGGCTGCTATTTGCCAGTGGCGAGAGGATTTTTGAGTGATCGTTATTCCCCTCCTATGGCATTCAGGCCTGCCTCAGCGCAGTCAATGTCCTGATCCTCGGTCCCTCCGCTGGCACCAACGCTACCCAGCAATTCGCCATTGATAATCACCGGCAAGCCCCCTCCAGCAAGCAGCAGCGGCCGATCGATCAACGTCACCAGACTCTTAAACAAATCCGGTCGCTGCTCTGCCAGCTCTTCTACTGCTGCAGAAGACCGGCGGAAAGTGACAGCAGTAAAGGCTTTGGCCTGTGCCACTTGCGCAGTCATCCAGCGTGCCCCGTCCATCCGAATCATTGCCACTAGATTGCCTGCGGCGTCCATAACGGCCAAGCTCATCCGCCATCCCTCAGCCTGTGCTTGGGTCCGAGCGGCATCCAGAATCTGCTCAGCCAATGCGAGAGTCATGGTTTTCGCTGGCGGCACTGATTGCGCAGGTTCTGCTGGCTCTGCTGGCTCCACTGGTTCTGCCAGTTCTGCTAGTTCTGCTTGCTCTGCTGATTCCGAAGACTCGTGGGCGGGCGGCTGCTCGGGACCCGGCTCCAGCTTGGCATCTTCAGCAGCCGCTAGGGCTACGGCTTGTGTCATTTCTTGTCCCGCTTTTTGCGCCGCTTCTTGTGCCTGAACCCAGACGGGCTTGAGGGTCATGCCCAAGACCAGACACAAGACAAGACCGACCTCTCGTACACCCATTTCTTTACCCATCTTTCTCCCCTTAACGTAACATCGCAATCAGCGAATGCGGAGCATCCGTGTTATCGACCACGATGCCGTTCTTGATCAGCAGCGGTGTAGTCTGGAGTCCCTGTCCCGACTGCAGCACTACAAATGCGCTCTAGTCTGCACGCATTTGATTACTCTGGTGAGGCCCATGCTGTCAAATGTTGTCAAACAGAGTTGGCAAACAGAAGCGTCACAAGGATCGTTCCTTGTCGCTGAGTCTTAAGCTTGCTATCCCGAATGCTCAAGAGAACTTCTAGGAGGAATGCTCTATGACATCAGATGCGCTTGCGAGCGAAAAGGCAGCTATTGCTGAGCTGATTGCTCGTTACAATTTTGCGATTGACCATAACGATTTTCAAGGCTGGGCTGACTGCTTTACCCCGGATGGCGTTTTTGACGGTATGATCGGTCGGTTTGCCGCCCACAGCGAACTCGACCGTTTTACCGCAGAGGTCAAACGGTTGACCGCCGATACCCCCAATCTGCGTCATTACGTGACGAACATCATGACTGAGGTTGACGGAGATAGCGCGCACTCTCGCTGCTTCCTCATGATGACGTCAACGACCAAAGAAACAGGCACCAAGATCATGATTACAGGGGAATATGAGGACCGTCTGGTCAAACACAACGGCCAGTGGCTGTTTACCAGCAGGAAAGTGCATATGGACGGGGCCTAGCGGCCGTTGGCTGTTGGCCATGGGCCGTTTGACTTTCTTTATGCAACCGGTCCTATATTCTCAACGTTCACAGGAGAGCGGTCAGTATCCGACTCTGAAGGAGTATATCGCTGAACACTTCTCCCTAGCACCGGCAGACATCCTGGCAAAGGTTGTTGGCGGGAATGCCGCCGAACTATACGACATTCAGTAGGAGGACGGACGATACTACGGCGGGAGGGAAACCGCATTCCCTGTCGCTCCTTCCGCCCATTCTTAGCAGACCTCTTTGCTTTCTCATGCTTTGCTCGTACTTTGTATGAAACAAAGAAAAAATAAATATTGCTGTGTTGACACCGCTAGTTGGCCTGTGGCATGGTTCGATGTAGATCCTGAGTGAACGTTCAATTTTTTCGGTCTATTGTGTAACCTAAAAGGGAGGGAAAATATGGCTGAATATGATGTCCTTATCCAAGGCGGCACTATCGTCGATGGTTCCCGCAGCCCGCGTTACCTGGGTGACGTCGGTATTAAAGACGGCAAGATTGCCAAGATCGAGCCGAATGGCAAACTCAACCCGAGCGATGCCAAAAAAACGCTTGATGCGCATGGGTTAGTCGTTGCACCGGGCTTTATTGATCTACACACCCACTACGATGCCCAGATTAACTGGGACCCCTACGTCACCCTTTCCGGCTGGCACGGGGTCACTTCGATTGTAATCGGCAACTGTGGATTTGGTTTCGCCCCAGTGAAACCCGAGATGCGCGAACGGGCTATGTTGTCCATGTCACGCGTCGAAGCCATTCCGTACGAGTCTATGAAAGCCGGCATGAAGTGGGACTGGGTCACTTTCCCGGAGTGGATGGACTCCCTTGATAAGCTGCCCAAAGGGGTAAACGTCCTCAGCTTTGTGCCTATTGCGCCGATTATGATCTGGACCATGGGGCTCGAAGCGGCCAAGAGTCGTCCGGCTACAGACAAAGAAAAACAAGCTATGGCTCAGATTCTGAGTGAATCCATGGATGCCGGTGGCTGCGGATTCTCGGCTCAGCGTTTGGGTGATGGCTTTATCTCTGTCCAGCGCGACTACGATGGCACCCCGATGGTGACGGACACTATGGCGGACGATGACGTGCTGGCCTTTGGCCGGGTGTTGAAGGAGCGTGGAGAAGGCTTCATCCAGCTCACCCAAGCCAGCCCGGACTTTGAAGCTGATATGAAATTCTACGATCGCCTGGCCGATGATTGTGGCCGCCCCATCTTGTTTAATGCCACGGCCACGCGTGACGACCGGCCGAGTATCCACCGTCGCATCTTGCGCTGGATGGAAAAGACGAACAAAGCCGGACGCAAAATCTACAACCAGACCGCAGTCATGCGCCAAGGGTTGTACTTCAATTTTGGTGAAATAACGGGGCTGTTCGACGGAAATGATGTCGTGCGTGAAGTGACCTTGGGCACACCGGCCGAACGTCTCGAAAAGCTCAAAAATCCTGCTATTCGCCAGGCTCTGGTCGCAGAATATGATACCGGACATACGCCGGTCGTGACCGGATCGTTCAAAAATTTCACGATTGAATCCGTGGTGAATAAGAAGTTCGAAAAATTTATTGGCAAGACGATCGAAGAAATCGCCACCATGGAGAATAAGCACCCCATGGATGCGATGTTCGATATTGCTGTTGAGGATAAGCTGGGAACCGAATTCCTCACTCCAGCTCGAAACGTACGCGCAGACTATGTGTCCGAGCTGATGGCCTCCCCGTACAGTATGGCCGGAGTGTCAGACGGTGGCGCCCATACCAAGTTCATCACCCTGGGTGCCTACCCGACTGATATGTTGACCTGGATGGTTCGCGACGCCGGCTTTATGAGCCTGGAAGAAGCCCACTATCGGCTGAGCGCTATGCCTGCCGAGTGCGCCGGCTTCGAAGGTCGTGGCATCCTGCGTGAAGGTGCACCGGCAGATGTGGTCGTCTACGATCTTGAGAACCTGAAGCTCACCCCAGAGAAGCCGAAGGTCGTCCACGACTTCCCAGGTGGCGAATGGCGGCGCGTACAATACGCCGAAGGCTATCGCTGGATCATGGTGAACGGCGACGTCACTTTTGAAGACGGCAAATGCACCGGCGCAACCCCAGGCCACCTGCTGCGCCACGGCAGAGACTAAGCCGCATACCCGTTCATAACGCACTAACCGAAAAGGGGCAGGATTTTTCCTGCCCCTTTTTTATTTCGAGTCTATCCTGTAGTTCGAGTAAGCGGAGCGTAATCCGGCACCAGATGGTTAGATCTGACGAGTCTTCCAACGTCCACGACGAAACAAGACCATTCCCACCATCGCGGATATGGAATAAGAAATCGCAATGGCCCAGAAGACGCCGCTCGGCCCAATCTCCAGAGTCTGGGTCAGGATAAACGCCAAGGGCAGCTGAAACAGCCAGAAGCAGAAGATGTTGATCATCGTCGGAGTAAACGTATCCCCAGCGCCATTGAAAGCTTGGATGACAACCATCTCCCAGGCGTAGAACACATAACCATAGCTGATGATACGCAAACAGTTGACTGCCGTGGGGACGACCTCAGGGTCATTGGTAAAGATCGCGACCAAAGATTCTGGGAAAAAAAGAAAGAATAGGGTCACACTCCCCAAGAACACCATATTGCACAGCCCCGTCATCCACACCGAACGCTCCGCCCGCTCGGGTTCTCCCGCGCCAAGGTTCTGCCCCACGAGCATAGCTGCCGCTGTGCTCAGTCCAAAAGCGGGCAAAAGAGCAAAGACGACGATACGCATCGCAATGACATAGCCGGCCAGAACGTCGCTCCCATAGACTGAGAGGATACGCATAAGACCGATCCAGCCAATATTGGGGACGAGGGCTTGGCTCATACCACCCAGCGCGACACGCAGCAAATTGAGCGCGACGCCAGCCTGGATACGCAGATCTGAACGTCGCACGGTCAGTCTGCCGCGTCCTGATCGCAGGATCGAGACTTGATACACAACACCGCAGCCGCGCCCGATGTTGGTCGCCACAGCAGCTCCGGTCAAGCCCAACTCCGGGAAGGGGCCCAAACCAAAGATCAGACAGGGGTCGAGAATAAGGTTAATCACATTAGCAAACCACAGAGTGCGCATGGCGCTGGAGGCGTCCCCGGCCCCGCGAAAGGCGGCGTTAATCAGAAAGAATAATAAGATGGTGAGCATGCCACCGAACATCCATCTGGTGTAGCCAAGTCCGACAGTAAGGACTTCCTCAGTCGCGCCCATGAGACGCAGTAAGTGCGGGGCAGCCAAGGCGCTGGCCGATCCCAGAACCAACGCAATCAGGATACCAAGTGCAATAGCCTGCACAGCCGCGCCAGCCGCGCCATGATGGTCTTTTTCCCCAATCCGACGCGCGACCATGGCCGTTGTCGCCAGACTTAAGCCTATGGCGACGGAATAGACCAGAAACAGCAGAGACTCTGTCAGACCGACAGTTGCTAACGACTCCGAACCAAGGCGCGCCACAAAAAACGCATCACAGATGGCAAACAGCGACTCCCCCGCCATCTCCAGGACCATAGGGATGGCCAGCAGGGTAATCGCCCGACGTAAGGGAACTTTCGTGAAGTCCTGCTGGCTGCCCCGGAGCGCTTCTCGGATAGAACCCCAAAAGCCAGGCTCTGGTGCAGGTTGGCCAGGTTGGAATTGTTCCATTCGTACGAAGGAGGGGAAATGGGATTTGGGGTTAAGCCAGTAGGGCGCCCTGCGCACCAATCAGAATGGTGCAGAGGCTGCACCCTACAAAAATTTCAAGAACAATGAGGGGACCGTTCTCTACTCCCCAACCGCAATCCAACTAATCGACCAGGCCCACTCTTGGGCCTTCTCTGGAGTGAGTCCGCTGAGGCTGACGTAGACCCGAAAGCCTTGGGCTGTGGGTTTGTAAATACTGGTCGCACCACGCGCCAGATTGTGTCGCATCTCGCCGGTCAGGCTGGTGAAATACTGCGGCGTCGTTGAAAAGCCGGCAGCAAAGGTATCAATATCAGCATACACCCCGCCTGGCGTGTATGAGACCCAATTCGTCTGGCGTGGATCGGTTTTGCCCATCACCATGCGTAGCGGCTGCCCCTCGGGACCGCGCGCGGCACCAATAAGATCGCCCAGGATCTTGACCTGTGTCGCCGAGCCCGCAGTGCCAATATCAACGTTGCCGGCGGTATCAACACGAATCGCGCCGTGCAGGGCTGCAGCAATGGCGTCCGCAGCCATTGCCTGGACTGATTGCCTGAGGTCGGCCTCTACCCGCTGCATGGCTCGCTTCGCAACGACTGCTGCTTGCTCTGCCGCCTGCCCTTCTCCTGTTTGCAGCAAAGCCAGAGAGGCTTGGAGTTCGGCAACCTGCCCTTTGAGCGGCAGCACAACGGTAAAGAGGATCAGCATGAGCAGCGCGACTCCTCCTATTCCGATCCCTCCCGTGATCAACAAGCCGCGTTGGACGCGATCTTCTACAACCGAAATTTTTCCCCGCAGCCGTCCGTTGCGTTCCTGCAACCGAAGCATAACATCTTTGGCCGTTTGGACGTCGCGTTCCCGCTCGTGTTCCCTGGA